>QHXC01000387.1 GCA_003222815.1 Acidobacteriota bacterium
GACCTGGTCCCGGATCGATTTGAGAACCTCATTCGTCGTCGCGACGCCGATGTCGGCCCCGATCATGATGGCTTCGAGCTCGTCGAGCATCGCCGGGTCGATTACTTTCTGGCCCTCTACAAGGTCCTGAATACGTTCGGTAAAATTTTCCTTCGTCTGTGTGACGGCTTGCTTGATCTTCTCGAAGACCGTCGGTTCTTTCTTGGGCGTCCCAAACAGTGAGATGAATTCCATGATTCCAGCCAGGAACGCGGGCTTGGGCCCCAATACTGTGCACTTAACTACCATGCGCAGGTCTCATTCGGATGAGAATTGGGAATTGAGCATTGGTCAGATCCGGTCAGATCTGACCAATGCTCAATTCCCAATTCTCAATTCTCATCCGAATGGAAAGCTGACCCAGATTCGCCATTAAGTGAACAGTATTGGGGCTAGCCCGCGTTCAATTATTCCTCCTTCAGCCTTCTCTCCAGCAGATCGCTGATCGCATCTTGGGGTTGCAACCCTTCATATAGGACCGAATACATTTTCTCCGCGATTGGCATTTCCACCTTCAGCTTGCGGGCCAGTGCGACCGTGGATTTGGCGGTCTTCACGCCTTCCGCAACCATCCTCATGTTGGAAATGACTTCATCGATATGCTTCCCTTGGCCGAGCGCCACTCCGACCCGCCGGTTTCGGCTGAGGCTGCCATACGATGTGAGAACCAGATCCCCGAGGCCGGCAAGTCCCGCAAGTGTCTCGCGGCGTCCGCCACACGCATCGACGAGCCGCATGATTTCGGCGAGACCGCGTGTAATCAGCGCCGCGGTCGTGTTCGAGCCAAGGCCAAGGCCATCCACGACGCCGGCGGCAATCGCGATAATGTTCTTCACGGCGGCGCCCACCTCGACGCCGATCAGATCCGAATTCGTATACAGCCGGAATCGAGGAGCGGATAACTCCTTTTGCAGAAAGAGCCGTAATCTTTCATCCGGCGACGCAACGACGAGGGCAGTCGGCTCGCCGCGTGCGACTTCAGGCGCAAACGTCGGTCCGGAAATCGCAGCCACCTTTGGCAGGAACGCGGGTTTGAGAACGTCCACGACGACTTCCGACATACGCATTAGCGTGCCGTTTTCGATCCCTTTCGCCGCACTGACGAAGGACATTTCGGGATTCAGCAACGGTCTTATCTCCGAAAGAACGGACCTGTACACATGCGACGGTACGGCAATGATCACGATTGGCGCGCCTGAGAGAACATCTCTCATCGAGTTGCTCACCCGCACCGATTCGGGCACGCGCGCCGAAGGCAGATAGATCGGATTTTCCCGCGTCGCAATGATCGTCTCGACCAGATAGGGCTCATAAACCCAGAGCCGAACTTCCCGTTCCGCGCGAGCCATGGTGATAGCGAGAGCGGTACCCCAGCCACCGGCGCCGATGATTGCGATAGGGAAACTCATTATCGTGCGGATGATCGTGGCTTCAGCAGATATTCCTTAAGCTTATTGTATACGGGACCCGGAGGCTTTAGAGTGCTTTGGAAGAGGGAAACACGATCCACCTTGAAAGAGCCGAACTGGTGTTCCGCATATTTGGCTGCCGCCTTAACCAGTGAAGAGTCCATGCGGTTATCGCGGGCTCGCGCAAGCGTGATGTGTGGGCGAAACTCGCGCCTTTCCTTCTCAAATCCAAGCCGTTCCATGCGTGCGTCAAGCTCTATGGCCAGTCCGGACATGGTCGGTGCTTCCATTCCCGCCCAGATGACCCGCGGCGAGCGCGTGCCAGGAAAGAATCCGATGCCTTGCACTTTTATAGTGAAAGGTTTCCAACTCAGTCCGTTGAGTGCCTCATGAATACTGTCGACGCGCTTGGTTGGCACTTCGCCGAGGAATTTAAGCGTCACGTGAATCGACTCGGGAGCAACCCATCGAGCCGTCTCTGTTAGGGAGCGGAGATCGCGCTGGACTTCTTTGAGCCCCTTTCGAATCTCATCTGGAAGGTCGACGGCGATGAAAAGTCGCATTACTTTCTTATATCAGTTCGCGCCGTACCATATCGAGCGCCGTTTGAGAAGTTTGCCAGCGGATCTTCTCCCGATCGCCAGGGAAAAAAAACTGTCGGTGTTGGGTTTCGGCCGGCGAAGCGACCGCGATGTGAATTGTGCCAACGGGCTTTTCAGCAGAACCACCCCCCGGACCGGCGATGCCGGTCACACCGACCCCAATCGTTGTACCGGATCGTGCCCGGATGCCTTCAGCCAGTCCGCGCGCCACTTCTTCGCTGACCGCGCCCTGCATTTCGATCAATAGCGGCGGAATCCCGGCCAGTTCCATTTTAGATTCGTTGCTGTAGCAGACAACTCCGGACATGAAATAACGCGAACTCCCCGGCACACTCGTCAGACGCTGAGCGAGCATACCACCAGTGCATGATTCGGCAACGGAGATGGTCGCATTCTTCATCATCAGATAGAGGCCCACAACTTCCTCCAGCGACTGCTCCGACCGCGCGAAAATGTATTCAGCCAACTCGCGCTCGATCTCCTCACCCAGTTCGCGGAGTAGCCGCTCCGCTTCCTCCCGATTCTTGCCGCGCGCCGTAAGACGAACGTCGACCTGGCCGGGTTTTGCAAGAAGCGTTGTTTCGGGGTTCTTATATTTAGAATAAATGGGCGCGATTCGCGCATCAAGTGTCGACTCGGGCAGACATGCCGTGCGAAAAACGCACCGGGCAATGGCTACTCCTCCCGCCATTTCATGAAGCCGGGGCACGCACGAATTTTCGAACATGGGCTTCAGCTCCGACGGGGGGCCCGGGAGCAGGATCACTTGATTTCTGTCCCCGGCGATCCACAATCCCGGCGCCGTTCCGTTCTTGTTCTCCAGGATTTCCGAACCGGTCAGAACGAGCGCTTGCCGGGCATTGTTGGCCGGCATTTCCACACCACGCGCTTTAAAGCGCTGTTGAATCCTGGCCAGGATCTCGTCGTTGAGGATAAGCTGCCGCTCCAAAACGCGAGCCACAACTTTTCGGGTGATGTCATCTTCGGTTGGACCGAGCCCGCCGATCGTAATCAGGATCGGTGTTCGTTCGAGCGATCCCCGAACGGCTTGCTCCAGATAGGTTTCCTGATCCCCGACGATTGTCTTCATCATTACGGGAATGCCTACGGCATTGAGTTGTTCGGTCAGGTAGACAGAGTTTGTGTCGGTGAAACGAGGTGTCAGCAATTCGGAACCGATCGCAATAATTTCCGCGGAGAGCATGATTATGGCAACGGCTTTCCCATGATGCCCAGCCGAACGCGATAAAGCGATCCGGAGTCCACTATCATCAAGTTCTCTTTCAGATCGAATGCCAGACCCACGAGGCTGAGGCCTGCGACAACCAGTTCCGGCTTTCTCGGATCACGGAACCGGAAAATTCCCCGGCGTCCGCGGTACGAAGCAACGGCGTGAAGAGTGCCCTCGATATCGAATGCGAGACCTTGAGGACGGCCCAAACCCGTGAAAAACCGATCGACCTCGCCACTGGGCGAAATCCGATAGATCGAATCGAAGCTCGATGTGGTAGGACCGGTGACGTAAAGAAAGTCGTCGAACCCGAGTGCAAGATGATAGGCGGCAATACTCGGCTCCAGTGTGGCGAAGACGAAGATTTCTTTGCCGGCATTGATCTTGAAAATGCTGCCGCTGCGGTCACCGACATAGAGATTGCCGTCGTGATCGAATGCGATCCCGGTGGCGATGCCCATCCCCTCAATGAATGTCTCCGTGTGGCCCGCCGGATTCACCCGGTACACGTTGCCTTCAAACCGGCTCGAAACGTACAGGTCGCCAGTCAAGCCGAAGGCCAGACCTGTGGCATTCATGATGTCGGTCACAAACGGCGTCACTGCCGCCTTGGGCGTAATCTTGTAGATTGAGACTGGGGTTTTCTGCCCGCGTCGTCCGCTGTACGTCGCGTAGGTATTGCCTTCGCTGTCGATTGCGGGATTGGCGACAGGATGCAAATTGGAGGCGAGTTTCTTGCCGACTTCGTACGGAAATGGCCTGCTGGTATGCCCGTTGGTGGCGACGATCAATTCAGATGTGCCGGTTTCGGAAGACGGTTCCGGGACTTTGGCAATGATGTGATCGTTGGATGCCATCGTCACCTGCGCACTGAAATCGCCGAAGCGGACCTCGGGCTGTGAAGTTCCGGCAAGCTCGAGACCCGAATACTCGATAACCACTTCGCCACCAGGAAGCGCGGCCCGGGGTACGACATTTTTGATCGTAATGTCCTTCACGCTCGGAACCCGTATCGAATCAACGCCAGCGCAAGCATCGCATAGAACCCGGCGCCCACGTCGTCGGCAACCACGCCCAGGCCCCCTGGGAGTCCTTCTAGGTGACGAACCGGAAAGGGCTTCACAATATCGAATAAGCGAAAGAGCCCGAATCCAACGGCTATAAAGGGTGCCGGAAGATGAAATCTGCCGGCAGCCAACGCAAACGTGATCATCTGTCCGACAACCTCATCGATCACGATACGCTGAGAATCGTGTCCGTACAGATGCTCGACGCGCGAGGAAGCCCATATACCGGCGATGAGGACGAAAATTATAACATGCGGATAGTAAGCGCCTGCCTGCAGTCCTTCAATGAAAAGGTAGAACAGAACGCCCACCAGTGACCCGGCCGTACCGGGTGCCTTCGGCACGAAGCCGACTCCTCCCGCTGTCGCAATGCCGATCGCCAGCCGGTCGGCCGACGTCAGTGGCTCAGTCCTGGTCTTCAAGATCTCCATTAGACTTGTGGATCTCTTCGGGCGGTTTTTCGCTTGTGGGTATCCGGTATTGTCCGCCGGCCCACTTGCCAAGGTCAATCCATTTGCAGCGCTCGCTACAAAACGGCCGGTAGGGGTTGTCTGTGTATTCAGTTTCCTTTTTACATGTAGGGCAGTTCATGAAATGTCAGACGACGATTCTTCCAATCAAGTCGTACTCCAGGCTGTTCGTGATCTCCACGTTGTAGAAGTCGCCAGTTCTGGGCTCAACGCCAGCAACATCGTTGATCAAAACGTGCCCGTCAATCTCGGGCGCCTGTGTTTCCATGCGCCCCTGAAGCAGGAGATCGGATTCTTCCGACCGGCCTTCGAGCAGGATTTCCACGGTCTTTCCAATCATACTGCTCAGTTTCGAGGTCGAAATCTTCGCTTGCTCCTTCATCAATTGATTCCGCCGCTGCACGGCCATGCGACGCGGAACTTTGCCATCGAGATCGCACGCTCCGGTTCCTTCTTCGTCCGAATAGAGAAATACGCCTACGCTGTCGAACTGAACGTTTTTGATGAACGTGAGGACTTCGTTGAAATCGTTCTCCGTCTCGCCCGGGAAGCCGGCGATGAAGGATGTGCGAAAGCCGGCATTGGGTACCAGTTTGCGGATTCCTTCGACTTGCCGTTCATACAGTCCACGGTTGCCGCCACGCCGCATGCGATCGAGAACGGGCCGGCTGGCATGCTGGTACGGAATATCGAAGTACTTGCACAATCGTTCTTCATCGGCAACCAGCCGGACAAGTTCCTCGGAAACCATGTTCGGATAACAGTAGAGGAACCGGACCCAGTCGAGACCTTCGGTCTTCGCCAGTTCGCCGAGAAGCGTTGTGATTCCGTTTAGAAGTCCAATGTCTTTGCCGTAAGCCATCGTGTCCTGAGAAACGATGACGAGCTCCCGTACGCCCTGGCCAGCTAGCCGCCTGGCCTCAGAGGCAAGGTCCGCGAGGCTGCGGCTGCGGAAGCGGCCTCGGAATCCGGGAATCGCACAGAACGAGCAAACGTGATCGCAGCCCTCGGAAATCTTGAGGTAGGCCATGTATGACGGCGTCGTGAGGATGCGGGGGATCGTGGGCACTTCTTTTGAAGTGTAGAGCGCGTCGATACCGACCTCCGGTACCACGGTGGACGAATCCAATTGCACCGCTTCGAGAACGCGTCCGAGTTCGTCCGGGCCGAAGATAAAATCGATTTCCGGAATTTCTTTCTGGATCTCACTGCAGTAGCGCTCCGCCAGACAACCGGCTACGACCAGCTTCTTGCAATTGCCCTCCGTCTTCAGTGCGGCCATCTCCAGGATCGTGTCGATGGATTCTTTCTTTGCGCTGTCGATGAACCCGCAGGTATTAACCACAATCACGTCCGCATCTTCTTTATGGGGCGTGATCGAATAGCCTTGACGTGCAAGCATGCCAAGCATCACTTCGCTGTCGACCAGGTTTTTCGGACAGCCCAGGCTGACAAACCCTACCTTAGGGGTTTTTCTATCGGTCATTTTGTTATGATTACGGTCGGGGAGGTCTGTCCTGGACTCGTTTCAGGTCGCCTTCTAAGGCGTCGATCCCGCGATCGAGCATTGAGCGCACCGCAAGAAGCCCTTCCTTCTGTGCGTTGACCAGGTGCTCGGCCGTCCTTCGCGGAAAAAGTCCAAGGAATTTATCCGTCACCGTATTTCGCCAATCCCATATCTGATCGGTGAACCGGCTCTCCTGTTCTCTTGCTTGTTCGACCATATGCACTCCTTCGTCTCCATTGTAACAGGGATCAGGGTCAGCGGTCGGGCTGCAAATGACAAATGGTCAATGAACAATTACGGCATTTTACCGGCCTTCCTGGCCCGCCGAACCCGAAATGGATACCGCTGGGGGTTGGGGAGCAGGAACACGATTGCGATCAGCCAGAAGCTAAAAAAAAGGCCAACGGCCAGCAGTACCAGACTTCCCACGCGGACGTAGATAATGCTGGTGACGATGGCGAGTCCTACGCCGGAGATTGTCATCACGACACGCCGAAACAGATGCGAGATGAACTTTTCCATGCCATCGATATCGGCTGGATGGACACGCACGCGCAGTTGATCCCGGCCGGCCCGGGCAAAGACCGACTCCATGTCTTTCAGCAGCACGTAAATGGCCGAGCCTTCCCTCACAACACGGTCCCTGATCGTCGGCCATCCGGATGGACCGAGCGTGCGGTCTACAATCTCTTTGGCAATAGGCGTAGCGGCTCGGATCCCATCGAAATGCGAGTCGTAAGAGAGCCCGATGCCTTCAACCAGCACGCCGGTTCGAAGCATGTAAACCAGGCTCGACGGCAGTCGTAGCGGAAAGCGGTAGAAGGTATTCAGAATCTGGTTGGTGATTTCTTGAATCTGACGCTGGGTGAGTTGCTTGTCATAGTGAATCGACATGATCGCATGCGCTGCCTCTTTGACGATTGCCGGGCTGACATCGGGCTCTAACAGGTCGAGCTTGTAGAAGAGGTTGATCAATTCGTCCACGTCGCGCCGGACTGCGGCGATGGCGATTCGCAACAGGTCTTGCCGGAAGTCGGGTGAAATCTCGAGGACCATTCCGTAATCGACCAGCACAATGCGTGCGTCGGGACGGATCAGAATATTGCCAGGGTGCGGGTCTGCGTGGAAAAAGCCGTGGATCAAAAGCTGATCGCCGTAAAACTCGATGAGATTCTGGATCATCTTCTGCACGTCGATGTTGTGCCGGACAATCTCGTCAACTTCGGTCACACGGAAGCCTTCAAAGAACTGCATCACCAGGACGCGAGTTGTCGTGGCCTCGCGGTAGACCTTCGGAATGATGACGAACTCGCTCTCGCGAAAAAGGTCGCCAAAGCGCTCGATGTTTTCCGCCTCATGCTGAAAATCCATCTCTTCGGCAATCACCCTGGAGAATTCGTCGATGATCGCACGGGCTGCTCGAATCGTGTGGTGATCGATGAACTGCTCGATCACGAAGAGCAGGTTTTGAACGATGCGAACATCCGTAGCGACCAGCTCTTCAACTCCAGGACGCAGGACTTTGACGATCACATCCTCGCCTCGGAATCGCGCCCGATGCACCTGTCCAAGCGAAGCCGCCGCGAGCGGCTCCTCATGAAACTCCTCGAAAACAGATTCGAGCGGACGTTTCAACTCACTATGGATTCGCTTTCGAAGCTCAATAGTTGGAAACGGCGGGACCCGATCGTGCAACTTGGACAACTCTTCAAGGTAGATGTGGGGAACAATGTCCGCGCGAATGCCGAAGACCTGAGCCAGTTTGATGAAACTCGGTCCGAGCGACGCGATTCGCGCAGTCAATTTGCGCGCTCGCTCGCGGTGGGCTTCATCGGATAGAAATCGGGGCGGGCCAGCGAAAACCCACCGGCGGCGATCCCGCAGGAAGGCGAGGAGAAACGGTGCAAGACGATACCATACGACCAAGATTCGGAGGATCATGGGAAACGGGGAATGGCCTACATTCCCCTAGCTCGTTCTCAGCTCTCGTATGGTTTCCTCGAGCAGCGTAAATTCCGCACTCGAGACGGGCATTCGCCCGTATTTTGATTTCTCAAAGACGTCGAGAGCTCTTTTGAGGATAGAACGGCGGTCCAGATCGGGCAACCTGAAGATCCATTCGCGCCACGTCTCGGCGGGCCGCCGTTTCTTATGCCGCCGTTCGGCCAGGCGAGCTGCCCGATAGAACAACTGCTCGACGACATCCTCACTCACCGGACCGCGACCATGGCGGAGGCGCCAGATCTGAAATTTGATTCTTAAACTCTTCCAGTGTTTGTAGACCAGTCCTGCGATGACAAGCGCCTCGAGTACGCTCCAGAAGCGCGGACTTTCGACCAGTTGACGGATCCGCTCGGAGAAACGGTCCGACATCATCTGGCCTAGCAGAACCCACTGGTCCGACTTTTGGCGGACATTTGCCTGAATGGATTGCACGCGGTCCTGGGCGCCCCGAAAAAGCTGCAGTTGCGAACCGGAATCGTAAGTAAGAATGTACGAATTCCAGAAGAGTTCCGTCGCATCGATGTATTGCGATATCTGCCCCGCCAGATCCAAGTCCCGATGATTCGGGTCTGGCGGTGTCGGATCAAACTCGATCCACCCACGGCCTGGTACATAGACCTCGATCCAGCTATGCGCGTCAGACTCACGGATAATGTAATCGCCACCGACCGGGTTGTACTCGCCCATGAGGAATCCATTGACGAGCCGAGTCGGAATTCCTGCCGAGCGGAGCAGGATTGCCATTGAGGAGGCGAAATATTCGCAGTGACCGGCCTTTGCTTTAAACAGGAAGGTGCTTATCGGCTGCGGGCCGGGTGGCCACGTCAGGTTCAGCGTGTAGGCATAATTGCGCTTGAGGTATCCCTCGACGAGCGATGCTTTTTCTGTCGCGGAGGCTCCCTTCGCGGTTATTTCGCGCGCGAGTTGCGGGATTCGCGGGTCGAGGTCGCTCGGCACCTGAAGGTACTTCGCCGCAATCTTCGAAGGAATTTGCTCTTCCTGCGAAGAGACAGGTAGGCGGCGAGTTCGACTGGGAATCTCCGAAAGCACCTCGTACTGGACCCGGCGCAATGTTTGAATCCGCATGTAGATCGAATCATCTCCGTCGATTTCGATGCCTTGCACCCCTCCGGAAATGGCGAGCACCTGATGGGGGCCAAACAACGTGGTGGTGGCAAGTGGCTCCAGCAGAATCTGGTAGCGGACGTGATCGCCGGATTGTCCAAGTGGATGCAGCCAGGACTGGTGATCCGGCGACGGCCGGACGCCGGCGCGCCTGCGATCCGTCTTCGACCAATTGTGACCGTCGAACGTATCGAGCGAAATGCCGCGCCACTTCAAGACACCGAATGGAGGTCCGCTCATTTGTCTCGCATGCATGACTACCGCAGAACTGAGCTTCACCTGACCGATCTCGCCGAGCTGTACCGTTTCAGTGAAACCCGAGAGAAGCAACGACGTCGTGGCGGCCCGGCTGAAGTACTCGGTCCCGACTCTTGGAATGATGAAAAAGAAAAAAGTGCCCGTAAAGATGATCCAGATTGTTGCCCACAGACTCATGCCTCCCAGCGGCAGTGCAATGTGCTGCGCTTCTGTGGCAAGCTTTCGTGCGGACCGGCACATATCAAAGCTCATCAGTGTCGACACGAACGCGACCATAAAAAAGAAGAGCGTTGCTACAAAGGACATGTCGATGGTCAGCGAGGCTGCCGCCAGAACTTGGAGGAACGACAGAACAATCAGATACATGTAATCTTTGTCTGTCTTTTCCTGGAAAAGTTTCGTCAGCTCCAGGAACAACACCAGGTGAATGGTCGCAGGGATAAATGAACGGGAGAGAACAACGCTGTCGAGTAGGAAGAACGTGATATAGGCGCAGCACAGTAAAAAAGCGCCTCTCGCCGTAAGCAGTGCCGGCATTCCTTTTAGTGTCCGATATGTGCTGAGTCCAAGGCCGATCGAGACGGCGAGAATTGACGGGCTATCCAGACGCCCCGTCAAAGCGAGAGCGACGAACGCGCTAACGATCAATCCGTGACACGAGATTTGAAAATATCTCTGCATAGCTTCTTGTTGAACGCGGGCTAAAGCCCGCGACTAGAGTTTGGACATTTTGGGGAACTCTTGGTCAATAGCAATAGCATCGATGCCTTCAACTTCAAGCTCCGAATTCCCCTCCTCAGCTGAGGAGGGGTAACAGGGAAGCTGTGAAAAAATTGGAATCAAGCGCTATTCCCCTCCTTGCATCACTGCAAGGAGGGGTGGCCGAGCGATTCAGAAAATATCGCGAAGCATCCGCTTATCGCGAGGCCGGGGTGGTTTTCCGATGAATCCAAAAGGAAAACCACCCCGGCTGCGTCTGCTTCGGTGGCTTCGCCAAATTTTCTTTGATGACGCAGCCACCCCTCCTTGCGGTGGTGCAGCGGTGGTGCAAGGAGGGGAAACGGGAAATGTCCAAACTCCAGACGCGGGCTAAAGCCCGCGACTACATTGTAGCCGCGGACTTTAGTCCGCGCTGTACTTAACTCACCCTCTCAACGACAGCACATGCACTCCATCTCCGGACTCCACAGCCGGCCGGCTTGCCGAAGCAGACATATTCACCAGAGCTAGGTACTCCAGGATCGATACGAGCAGCATTTCGGAATTTCCGTACCCGGTCTTCCAGTCGTCGGAAACGAGCGCCACTTCAATTTCGTCTTGAATCAAGTGGTACGCGATGGATGCGGTGTACGACACCAGTTGTTCGAATTTCTCGGCATCGCCGGACTGGCCAAAGCGATCGAAAGCTAGAATAATCCGGCGGCTCTCTTCGGCCGCATACTCGCGGGTCTTCAGAACGGCCGTTTTCGCCGATGCCTTCCAATGAACATGGCGCGCGCTGTCGACAGGCAAGTAATCCCGGATCGTGTAGAGGTCAAATCCGAGCCCGCGTTCGAATCGTGCGTTCGAACCCTGGATGTCCAAAGCGGAGCGGTTCATCCGCTCCACCGGAGTGATTTCGGGATAACAAATGCATTCGGCTGCCACAGCGTACTTTCTGTATTTCAAAAAAAATCCGAATGGATAACGAGACGACGCCCTCATTTCGCGCATCACATAGCGGCCCCGCTTTGTGAACCTGGCTTGCCCGATTTGAGACACATGCCGCTCGGCGCGTATCAGCGGGATGTAGAAGTTCGAAAATCGAAATGCGTTGTGCTCCTGCATTTCGAACTGGATAGACAAACTGGGGAAGACCTTCTTTTCGTTATGGACCAGCACCGAGGCTGAAAATGGTTCACCGGCAAAGCAGTGCGCGGGCACGCGAATGTCGATCCGCAAGTGCCGGAAATTGAGACTGGAGAGAAAACCGGATAGGACCAGCACCGCCAGCAGCGCCGACAGGACCATATATAAGAGGTTGTTGCTCGTGTTGACGGCGGCGAAAACCACGACCGCCACGGCACCAAAACACATCCAGCCGTCACGGGTGATGTGGTAGCGAGACAAGAAGGGAAGCCAGTCCCAGTCCACGCTCGAGGCCAACCTGGGCAGGAGACGAACGCCTACCCATACGGCAATGATTAACGCAATGAATGCGGAAATACTCGCGGGGATGTCCCGGCCCTCGCGGCCGGCGCTTGAGGAGTAAAGCGCGGCGATCATCGCGATCGTCAGCAGTCCTATGCAGGCGCCGAAGTTTTTCCACATTTTTGCGGTCTCAGGCGGGGACCGGTGTCTGCTCGATGATTTCCTCGAGGACGGTTCGAGTGTCCGTGCGGGTGCGGACTCCGGAACGGAGCATGACGAGCCGGTGTTCGAAAACCGGATATATGAGCCTCTTGATGTCATCGGGGATCACAAAGCCCCGGCCGCAGAGCAAGGCCAGCGCCTGCGTCGCACGGAACAGCGCCGCGGTTCCCCGTGGGCTGATGCCGAGTTGGATTTCAGGGTGTTCGCGGGATCGATTGACGATGTGAATCATGTAATCCACGATCGATTCGTCGATGTGAACTTTCCGGCTCTCGTTTTGAAGGAACAGAACCTCGGCAGGCTGCAACACCGACGGCGCGGTGTACTGGTTGTTTCCATTGGAGAACCGTTTGAGGATTTCCTTCTCGGCCGCAGCATCGGGATAACCCATCTCGATGCGCATGAGAAATCGATCCAACTGCGATTCCGGCAAGGGATACGTTCCGTGGTGTTCGACTGGATTTTGCGTCGCCAGGACCATGAACGGGCGAGGAAGAGGATGGGTGACATTCTCAATCGTCACCTGGCTTTCGTTCATCGCCTCCAAAAGCGCGCTCTGAGTCTTTGGCGTGGTTCGATTGATCTCATCCGCTAAGACAATATTTGCGAAAATGGGACCACGCTTGAACTCAAACTCGCTCATTCTCGGATTGTAGACAGAAACCCCAAGTACGTCGGACGGCAACAGATCGCTTGTGAATTGGATCCGGTGGAAGCTGCAATCGAGCGATCGCGCCAGAGCGTGACCTAGCGTGGTCTTACCGACTCCGGGGACGTCTTCGATGAGCAGATGTCCTTCGGCGAGCAGCGCCACAATCGCAAGCTCGATCGTCTCCTGCTTTCCTTTGATCGTCCTGCCGATTGCATCCCGCAGTGTGGAAATCTTGTCCTCACATGATATTTCAAGTGTTTTCATAGGCACCCGCGCGATTCTAGCACAGGGACAATCTCCACAGGTGTTCGGCGAAAAACTCCCCCGAACTTTAACGAAATCAAGCACCTGGGCTAATTAATGAGAACCGGCGGGAGGCCGGAAATAGCGCCGCTCTGGGGAAGTCCACCGACGATCTGATGCGCCAGTTCTATAGTGAGTTGATCGAACCTGTCATTCCCTTCATCGATGCTGGAGAACTTTAGGCCAGCATAAATTCCGGGCGCATACTTTGTTGAGCATGGAATGGCAAAAGCTCTATTGCCGATCTATGAGTGCGGCCCTCCTGTTCGCCGTCGCTGTATTGGGGGGATCCGTTTTTGCGCAGTCTGTCGCGGATGAAGCCAATAAGGAATTGCCGGCGTGGCTACGATTTAACGGATTGTACCGCGTGCGAGTCGAGGGTTTTCTTAACCGTAACTTCGCAGCCGGTCAGAGTGACGATCACATTCTCAATCGCCTCCGAATCGGTTTGAAGGCGCAACCCACGTCCTGGATGAAATTTGCCTTTGAAGGTCAGGATGCGAGGATTTATTTCAACCGGAGCGTGCCTACGGCTCCGCCGCATGCGAACCCGATGGACCTGCGTGTCGGCTATCTGGAACTCGGCGATATCGATTCAAAACCGGCCGGCTTGCGCGTGGGCCGCCAAGAACTGGAATTCGGCGAGGGGCGCCTGGTCGGCGCCTTCAATTGGATCAACGTGGGTCGAAGCTTCGACGCTGTTCGCGCCACGCTGCGCCACAACCAGTATCGGCTGGATCTATTCGCTTCCTCAGTCGTGAACCCGGCAAGCGGGAAGTTTGACCGGCCGCAGGCGGGGAACAACCTGCATGGATTGTTCGGCCGGGTCGAGAAGCTGGTCCCCGGCGCGGTCATCGAGCCTTACGTTCTGTGGCGCCTGGCCCCGAGACAGGTATCGGAAGACGGCGTTCGAGCCAACCTCGATTTCCAAACGTTTGGCGTGCGCTGGACTGGAAACGCTCGCGGCGCACTCGATTATGGAGTGGAAGTGGCCCGTCAAGCGGGGTCGCTCGGGCCCGACAACGTGCGCGCATGGGCTGGCCACTGGACAGTTGGCTATGCATTTTCAGGCATCACGTGGAGGCCACGCTTCAGCGCGGAATATAACTACGCCAGTGGAGACAAGGATCCGCACGACCACCTGCGTGGAACGTTTGATAGTCTCTATCCGACACCGCACGACAAATATGGGCTGAGCGACCAGGTCGGTTGGCGCAATATTCACAACATCCGTTTGGGTTGGGACGCCAAGCCTCGAAGCAAGCTCTCTGTCGCGACAAACTACCACACCTGGTGGCTGGCCTCTGCGCGCGATGCGCTGTACGCGGCCCCCGGAGTCGTACTCGTGCGCCAGGCGGATGGCTCTGCAGGCACCCACGTCGGCCAGGAAATCGATTTCCAGGGCAGTTTCGCGCTCTCTATGCAAATGCAGATTGGAGCCGGTATTGGCCACATCTTTCCCGGCGAGTTTTTGAAAAAAACGACTCCCGGCAAGGGATACACGTATCCATTCGTGATGCTGAATTACACGTTTTAGGCTACACGCGCTGACCTTGAAATCTCGCTACTGCGGGCGGGTTGGGCGTTCCACGACAAGCGGCCGCAGAGAGAGCGTCCACGAAAGCGGGACGGATGCGGGATTGAAACAGATCTTGTCGTCACAGGCTTGATACTCGAGCGCGCCCGTAAGCATCACCGACTCTTTCCCACGAAACGCGGCCTGTGCTTGCGGCGTCCCTTCGAGGACGACTTCCTGCACCATTGTGAAAGGCTTATCGTACACGGCCACGCGCTCATTCAGCGGTTTGAAAAAGTAAATTTCCGAAGCCGGATACTTCATAGGAAGTACGCGCAGGAACGGCTGCGGTTCAATTTTCAAGGCAATCACGCGATAGTTCGATGCGCCTGGAGCGTACACATGAATGCCGGAGTGCGGTGTCACAACGAGAGCCAGCGAGAACCGGTTTCCCGGTGCGATCGCCGGGTCGCTCGGATATGTGATGATGTCCAGTTGTCCAGTGGAGATCTTCGTGCCGGCAATAGGCGTTTTTAGGTTGCCGAGCCGCATCATCAGACTCGCGACCGTGTTACGTTCGATATAGAAGTTTTCGAAGAACCGCGATGTCACCTTTCCCTGCCGGTCGAGGATGAATGTGCCTGGGAACGCAATCCCGACCATGCTGGGGTTCGCCCGGACGACGGACACGTACTTCTGTACCTCGGCCTGGACCACTGGATCGTCTTTGTCTGGTCCAGTAGCCCATTCCGGAACGGGATTGAGAATGCCGTACTTTTCAATGGTTGCTGAACCGGCGTCCGATAACAGTGGGAACGTGATCCCGCGCTGCTTGCTGAAAGCTGCAAGGATTTCCGGGGCGTCGTAACTGATCGCCGCCAGCCCTAGTCCCTTCTCGCGAAGGTCGTTCACCCGGCTTTGCAGCTCCACGAGCTGCGTCTTGCAGTATGGTCACCAGTCGGCTGAACGGTAAAAGACAAGCATGGCGCCCTTCGGCCCCATGATCGATTGGAGTGTCCAGGTTTTGCCATTCTGATCCTTCAGGCTGAAGTCCGGTACGCGCTCGCTAACCTGCGGCCCAAGCTTCGCTACATCGATCGGCTGCCGCGGTGCCGGCGTCTGCATGAGCACCCCCGCGAGCAGCGTCACTGTTGGTAATGAGATCCCAAGTAATTTCATCGGGTTCCTAATCTAAATGCATCGACAGGCGCCGGCAACAACAAAAGATGAGAAACTGCGGCACGCGCGGTGAATTGTTCCCCTGGTGACATCGTGCTACATTGACTTCGCCCTTTGCTTCAACCTTCACGAGGAAACATGACACCCGAGGAATTGAACCGGACAATGGAGTTCATTGTTGAACATCAAGCAAAGTTTTCAGCCGACCTGGGAGACCTTACCGCATATTTTAAACAGTTTTCGGAGCGTCAGGAACAAGACCGCGAAGACCGCATCAAGTTTGAAAACTG
>QHXC01000601.1 GCA_003222815.1 Acidobacteriota bacterium
ACGGCTTTCACCAACTTGCCTTGCTGATAGATGATTTCGACTGCTTTTTCCCCTTGCACATCCCGTCCCAACTCATCCTTCAAACCGGCAATCACCTGCTTGGTCGAAGTGTCGATGATGTCACCGCTGGACGCATACACCCACTTCCCATTGGCGCTCCAGGTCAGCCAAAAGGGTTCGTCGCGCAGCTTGATGCTTCGAACCTGCTTGCATGCCTTCAAAAGACGGCACGTACATCGTCCTGCCATCCGGAGACAGCGCCATCCGGTCGCAGCACTCTCCGTTTAACGAGAATTTGTGACCCTGTCGATTTAGCGTGTCGACGATTTCATTGAAGCTCACGAAATCACCAACAAGTGGCAGATACTCCCCATTGCCGGCCTCGTCTGGGTGTGCAAGTGCTCCGGCGACGATGTTACCAAGGTCACTAATGTCGCCCATATGGAGGCAACGCACATCTGGATCAAGAGGGAGAGCCCAGCCCGACGATCCGTCTGCTTGCTTTTGCGGACCAAGAACGCCCATAAGGTTCTGGTAATAGAAAGGCGCCATGACGAACGTATAATTCGCAAACTCTGCTTCCTTGACCATCCGATCAATCTTGGCCCTGCCGGTAAAAGCTGGAATGTGGAACTTGCCGCCGCTGATCGCTTCTACATTAGGCAGCGTTGACCAGATAAGGTGTTGGACACCGGCATCCTTGGCAGCGCGTATCGCCGCGGTCGTCTGTTTGAGTTCGTCAGTACCTTTTTCCAAAAAATTGGTAATAGCCGAGCTGCAGGTCGCAACCTTCGCGCACAGGTCGGGCTGTCTCTCTTCACGGACTTCGAAAACTCATTCTCAGAGCAGCGGCAGCACGAACGCACCGTACCCAGCTCACAGCGCTGTCACGGTTCTGAGTGCCGCCGACCCGGTACGCTCCCGCAGACGACCCGACCATCACCTAAAAACTTGGCCCGTGGCCGCTGTCATTGCTCCGTCGCCGGTGACGCTTGATATTGTTCGTCGCTGACCTTTTCCATCTAGTCGACGGCCTTCCCATTGAGCTGTTCCACAATCGCGATGTGCGTCATGGCTGTTGTTGCCCTCGCGCCATGCCAATGCTTTTCGTCCGGCGGGCACCAGACCAGGATCAATCCTTACGGCGCCGGTAAAATACTCGGCGGGTCCTTTTGCGGATGTTTGTGAACCAATTCGCTTGATGTCCATTTGCTGAACTCCTTTCGCAATCCTCATCTATTTTCCAGACCACTGGAACCGCGTAAGCTAGTTCCGTTCTCCCCTCGAAGATTCGAAACAGCTGTTCGTGATTCCTGTGTCCCGCTTCACTAATCCTTAGCGCGTTGGCCTGCGTCTTTTTGCGATGTATCTTTCATGCCTCTTATAATCCTGTTCTCTTTTCCAATTCTTCCGGATAACGTTCGCCTTCAACCTTTATCTTCGCCAGTGCTTCGTTGATACGGTTCAGGTCGTCCTGGCTCAATTCAACGTCTGCTGCACCGATGTTTTCTTCCAGGCGGCCTCGCTTTGTAGTGCCGGGAATGGGCACGATCCAGGGCTTTTGCGCCAGCAGCCATGCCAATGAGATCTGGGCAGGTGTGGCGTTCTTTTGTCCGGCCACCTTTTTCAAGAGATCCACCAACGCATGGTTGGCGTCCAGCGCAGCCGGCGTAAAGCGGGGAACAATACTGCGGAAATCGGATTTGTCGAATTTTGCATCCTTACTGATGCTTCCAGTCAGGAAGCCCTTACCCAAGGGACTGAAAGGCACAAAGCCAATACCCAGTTCTTCCAGAGCAGGCAATAGAGCTTCTTCCGGACGTCGCCACCAGAGGGAGTATTCACTTTCGACCGCAGTCACAGGGTGTATGGCGTGAGCACGGCGAATGGTTTGCACACCCGCTTCTGAAAGTCCCCAGTGCTTAATCTTTCCTTCATTGATCAGCTCTTTCATCGTTCCGGCAACATCTTCGATGGGCACTTGTGGATCGACGCGATGTTGGTAATACAAATCAATCACGTCGGTATTTAATCGCTTCAGCGAACCTTCTATGGATTCGCGGATTCGTGATGGATGGCTGTCCTGCACCTGCTTGCCGTCCTGCAACTTGATGCCAAACTTTGTGGCAATAACGACGCGGTCACGATAGGGCTTCAGTGCTTCCCCCACCAATTCTTCGTTGGTAAACGGTCCGTACACTTCGGCCGTATCAAAGAAAGTAACGCCACGTTCAACAGCGGCGTGGAGTAAGGCAATGCTTTCTCTTTTATCGATGGTTTGGCTGTAGGCGTAATTCAGACCCATGCAACCGAATCCCAAAACCGAAACTTCAAGTCCACTCTTTCCAAGTTTGCGTTTTTTCATTTCATCTCCTTCTTTAGTTGCCTGCAGGGATGGAGTGCCGGTACGCCACATCGCCATCCACAGCGCCCGAGTGGCGGACTCTCAGTCGA
>QHXC01000602.1 GCA_003222815.1 Acidobacteriota bacterium
TGGCCCACCCATACCGGTTCGACAACTAGCCGCCGGATCATGCTTGCTCCACCAAGCCCGCTCAGATTCACCTTCTCATTCCAACGAGCGAGTTCATCGCAATATCGCGCAAGGGCGAGCTTCTGCTGGAAAGGCAATTCGAGCTGAAACATCCGAAGTTCTGACTCAAGAACTTCGAGGTGCGACACTACACTATGGTCTCCGACTGCGGACGATTACGGCGTATTTCGAGATGAAAAAGTAGGATGGATATTGAAGCTGGCGTAATGCCGGGTATGCGGCTGGCTTGCGCGATCGATTGCGGCCGAACACAACTCAGCTTTTCGACGATTTCTCGGGAAAGCCCCGGCATACCAGCGTAGTCAAAGTCTTCCGGGATCCGCCGGGACTCGGCTTTCTTCAGCTTCTCGACCTCCCGCTCCTGCTGTTTGAGATATCCCTCATACTTGATGCTGGTCTCCAACGATACGATATCTTCCCGGCGGACAGGCTCGGTCGTCAGCACACCTTCCCGGATCAAATCCTCCATGTGAATCTCGGGACGGCGCAGAATTGAAACGAAACTTGGCCGGTCGCGAAACTCCAAAGAGCGCGCCGCGAAAAACGGATGTGCCGTATCCACTCGCGTGTGCTCGATCAAGTCTCGCAGCCGATCTATCCGTGCACGCCGCTCTTGATAAAGGCTCCAGTGCTCATCGTTAACGATGCCAATCCGGCGCCCGATCGGCGTCAGGCGCTCGTCCGCATTGTCGATTCGGAGATTTAGCCGGAACTCGGCGCGGGACGTAAACATCCGGTACGGCTCATTCGTACCTTTCGTCACCAGATCGTCGATCATAATGCCAATGTAAGCATCCGCGCGATCCAGCACTACGGGCCTTTCCCCTTTCACTTTGAGCGCGGCATTGACGCCAGCCAGGAGACCTTGAGCAGCGGCCTCTTCGTAACCGGTTGTGCCATTGATCTGCCCCGCAAAGAAGAATCCTTCGACCTTCTTCGTTTCCAACGACGGGCGTAGTTCCGTCGGCTGCACGAAGTCATATTCGATGGCGTAACCGGGCCGAATCATCTGGGCGGATTCCAGACCTTTCATACTGCTGAGAATCTCTCGCTGCACGTCAATCGGAAGGCTGGTCGACATGCCATTGACATAGACTTCGTGCGTGTCTACACCTTCCGGTTCAAGCACAATCTGGTGTCGATCTTTATCCTGGAATTTAACAACCTTGTCTTCGATCGACGGACAGTAGCGTGGTCCGATCCCTTTGATTTGTCCACTGTAGAGCGGCGAGCGATGGATGTTGCTGCGGATGATCAAATGGATTTTTTCATCTGTATGGGTGATGTAACAGGAAATCTTATTCGCAAGTTTTTGCGTCGTGCGGAATGAAAATGGCGTCGGCTCCAGGTCGCCAGGTTGCGGTTCAAACACTGAGAAGTCGATCGTGCGCCGATCGAGGCGGGGCGGGGTTCCCGTCTTCAAGCGGCCCCAA
The DNA here is from genome assembly GCA_003222815.1 of Acidobacteriota bacterium. Classification (GTDB taxonomy): domain Bacteria; phylum Acidobacteriota; class Terriglobia; order 20CM-2-55-15; family 20CM-2-55-15; genus 20CM-2-55-15. Next base: position 1,494 of record QHXC01000602.1, read on the forward strand.
TTGAACCCAAGATTCCGGATGCAATTTCCCAACGCAATTGATGCCTGTTCGCCGTTCCGGCCGGCAGTAAATTTTTTCTCACCGATATGAATCAACCCGTTGAGAAACGTGCCTGTGGTGAGAACCACGGCTTCCGCGCCAACTCGACGGCCGTCGAGTAGTTCAAACCCAACGACACGGTTCTTTTCAAAAAAAATCTCGACAACCTCAGCTTGTTTGAGGAACAAATTCGGCGTCCCCTCCAGTATCCGGCGCATCACATAGCGGTAGCCGGCTTTGTCCTCTTGCGCACGCGGCGACCACACCGCGGGCCCACGACTCGTATTCAACAATCGGAACTGAATCCCAGCTTCGTCTGCGGCAAGGCCCATGATGCCGCCCAAGGCATCGATCTCGCGCACCAGGTGGCCTTTCGCGATGCCGCCAACCGCAGGATTGCACGACATCTGTGCGATGAGGTCGGCATTCATCGTATACAACGCCGTGCTCAGGCCCATTCCTGCAGCGGCGTGTGCTGCTTCACAGCCGGCGTGACCCGCGCCTACAACTGCGACATCGTATTTCTCATCAAACATCACTATTTCCCAATGCAGAACGTCGAGAAAATTCGGTCCAAAATGTCATCCGTTACGACATCCCCGGTCAGTTCATCCAGCGCCGCCATGCCCTGGTACAGATCCAAAAGAGCCATCTCATGTGGAACGTTCCGAACAAGCGCATCGGATGCAGTTCGCAAATTCGATATCGCCTTGACGATTGCCTCGTGTTGCCGGGAGTTCGTCAGGACTAAATCATCGGTTGAATCGGTTTTTCCATCCAAGAGAATCGCTCGAATGGCCTCCCGAAGAGTATCGAGGCCATCGCCTGTCTTCGCACTGAGATGCACCTTCCCTGAACCGTTCAGCAAACCCTGATCGATCGCTTGCGGCAGATCCGATTTGTTGATCAACAGTAGATGAGGAAGGTGTTCGACTTTCGCAAGGACTTGCCGGTCGTCGCCATCTAACGCGCCCGAGCCGTCAAGAACGACAAGCGCGAGATCTGCCTCCGACAGCGTTTCCAGCGTTCGTTTCACACCAATGCTTTCGACTTGATCTGAAGTGTCGCGGACACCTGCTGTGTCCGCAAAACGCAGCGGAATGCCATCCATACTCACTGTTTCTGTGA
>QHXC01000603.1 GCA_003222815.1 Acidobacteriota bacterium
GACTTCGTCTGACCCTGGTGCTATCTCAGTACCGGGCGTATTGAAAAGCTCAAGCGGAATTTCGAAATGGACGTGCAGTGGGTGTACTTCCCCCTGCACCCCGACACGCCAGCCGAAGGCCTCCTGCTGAAGGACCTGTTCGCGGGACGAGGTCTCGACCTCACGGTCATGCACGCACGCATGAAGGGTCTAATGGACGCCGAAGGTTTACCCTACAACCGGCGGACTTATACCTACAACAGCCGCCTGGCCCAGGAACTCGCGAAGTGGGCGGACTCGCGGCCGGGTTTCGAAGCCATTCACGATGCACTCTACAGGGCTTACTTCGTCGGCGGCCGCAACCTGGGCAATCCTGAAGTGCTCCTCGACGTCGCGCAAACGGTAGGGCTTCCCTCGAATGAGGCGCGGGAAGTGCTGACCAAACGCACGTTCAAAGACGCGGTTGCGGCCGATTGGGAGAAAGCACGCCGATACGGCATCACGGCAGTACCGAGCTTTGTTGTGGGCGGCACCAAGATCGTTGGCGCCCATCCTTACGACGAGCTGGCGGAGCGGCTACGCGCTGCGGGAGCGCAGCCGAAATCCGCGAATGAAAACCAATAGCCAACAACTGCCCATCTACGAAATCGAGAACGACATCATCGCCACACTTCGAGCAACCAAGCGGCTTGTGCTCCAGGCGCCAACCGGTTCCGGTAAGTCGACACAGGTGCCACAGATGCTGCTCAGACACGGGCTGCTGGGCAACGGCCAGGTGGTGACTCTCCAGCCGCGCCGGCTCGCAGCGCGATTGCTCGCATCGCGGGTGGCGCACGAACTGGAAGTGGAGCTTGGGCGTGAGGTCGGTTACCAGATCCGATTTGAGAATGTGACCGGCGACACGACGCGCATCAAGTTCGAGACCGAAGGAATTTTGCTGCGTCAGTTGATTCAGGACCCGGCACTACGCGGAATTCAGGCCCTGATCTTTGACGAGTTCCACGAACGGCACCTCTACGGCGACATCACGCTAGCCCGCGCGTTGGACATCCAGGAAGAGAGCCGGACCGACCTGCTCATTGTCGTGATGTCCGCGACGCTTGATGCCGGCGCGCTGGAAAAGTATCTCTCACCGTGCGCCGTCCGGACTTCGGAAGGGCGCACCTTTCCGGTAAGTGTGGAATATCTGCCGCGCCGGTTGGGCAATAGTTCGCCGGCTCTATGGGAACTGGCGGCCGATGCATTTTCGGAACACGCGCGCGGTGGAACCGGTGGTGACGTTCTCATCTTCATGCCGGGCGGGTATGAAATCAACCGGACCATCGAAGCCATTCGGCTTAAGAAGGAGTCCAGGGGCTACATTCTCCTCCCTCTACACGGAGAATTGCCGCCTCGCGATCAGGACGCGGCAGTGGCGCGCTATGATCAACCGAAAGTGGTGGTCGCCACGAATGTGGCTGAGACGTCCATCACCATCGACGGTGTTCGGCTGGTGATCGACAGCGGTCTCGCGCGCATTCCGCGCCACGATCCCAATCGCGGGATCAACACGCTGCTGGTCGAGCGGATCAGTCGATCCAGCACCGAACAGCGGGCCGGCCGGGCAGGTCGGACGGCGCCGGGGCGGTGCATCCGCCTCTGGTCGCAGCCGGAGCAAGACGAACGGCCTGCGCAAGAACTGCCGGAAGTCAAACGCCTCGATCTCGCTGAAGTGATCCTCACGCTCAAGGCAGCCGGTGTGGAAGACCTGCGCAAGTTTCGCTGGTTGGAGGCACCCAGCGACACGGCTCTGCATCACGCCGAGGAGTTGCTGATCGACTTGGGAGCTCTTAAGCGTGAAACACCGTCTGCGGAAAATGAAGCGCCGCACACACGAATCACCGCTCTCGGCCGGCGCATGCTCGCTTTCCCGGTACATCCTCGCTATGCGCGCATGCTGCTCGCGGCTCAGGAGTATGACTGCGTCCACGACGCGTGTCTCATAGCGGCACTAACGCAAGGGCGCGATTTGCTTCTGCGCAATCCAGGCCCGGATGTGATTTCGCTACGTGATGATCTGTTCGGCGGCAAAGGCTGGTCTGACTTCTGGATTCTGATGCGGGCGTGGAATTACGCGTCGGCGAATCAATTTCGGATGGATGCTCTTCGCAAAGCCGGCATCCATGGTGTTACGGCGCGCCAGGTTGGCCCGCTGCATGAACAGTTCCTGCGAATCGCCAAAGAAGAGGGTCTGGATATCGAGCCGCGCAAGGTGAAGGATGAGGCCCTCCAGAAGTGCATCCTGATTGGATTCAGCGATCGCGTGGGGCGGATGGATCAAGGCACGCTGCGGTGCGAACTCGTGCATGGCCGGCGTGGCACATTGGCGCGCGATAGCGTGGTGCGGCAAAATCCCTTTGTTGTGGTGGCGGAGATTCGCGAGGTGGGGGGACACCCCGGCGAAGTGAACACAATTCTCTCCATGGCTACGGCTATCGAAGTCGAGTGGCTGCACGAACTTTTTCCAGACGACATAAGGTCGGAGGTGCGGGTCAGCCTTGACTCCACGGCCAGGAGAGTGCAGGCGGCCGAAATCCTGCTCTTCCGGGATCTCGCACTGAGGGCCAAGCGAGTAGAGCCGCCTCCGGCGGATGCCGCGGCGCGGTTGCTGGCCGAGGAGGTCGTCGCCGGGCGGATGCAGTTGCACAACTGGGATCACAGCGTCAACCAGTGGATCCTCCGATTGAATCTGCTGGCGGACTGGTGTCCGGACCTTCAACTGCCGCCGATTCGAGCCGAGGACCGGCAATATATCATCGAACAACTTTGTCTGGGCGCCGTGAGCTACAAAGACCTGAAGGACCGCGAGGTCAAGCCCGTGGTGAAGTCCTGGCTTTCCGCAAGTCAACGCGAGCTGTTCGACAAGCATGCGCCAGAGCGAGTCACTCTCCCCAACGGACGGACGCC
>QHXC01000558.1 GCA_003222815.1 Acidobacteriota bacterium
CTTCAACCGCTGCTCGAGCCGCATCAGTTCTTCCTTGAGCGCCTTGGGCAGGCGGTCGCCGAACTCCGCAAAAAATTCTCTGATCTTTGGTATCTCGCCGTGCCACCCCTCGACGTCAACTTCTAGCAGCTTGTTCAAGCTGGCAGCGGGAATATCGAGTCCCCTTGTATCGAGGTCGTTTGCTCCGGGAAGGCGGCCAATGGGCGTCTCGACAGCATTCGCCGTCCCGTTGCATCGCTCAAAGATCCATTTCAGCACCCGGCTGTTTTCGCCATAGCCGGGCCACAGGAATTTCCCTTTGTCGTCCCGCCGGAACCAGTTCACATAGTAGATTCTCGGCATCTTCGAGCCAGGAGTTGCGCCTATCTTCAACCAATGGGCAAAATAGTCGCCCATGTTGTACCCGCAAAATGGGAGCATTGCCATGGGATCACGGCGAAGCTGGCCGACTTTGCCGGCTGCGGCCGCGGTGGTCTCGCTGCTGGCGGTGGCAGCGAGGAAAGTTCCGTGTTGCCAATCCAGCGACTCGATCACCAGTGGCACGACGCTGGCACGCCGTCCTCCGAAGAGAATGGCGTCAATCGGAACACCCCTCGGATCTTCCCACTCCGGAGCGATGACCGGGCATTGTCTGGCGGGTGTTGTAAAGCGGGCGTTGGGATGGGCGGCAGGCCGGTTCGATGCCGGTGTCCAGGGACGACGTAGCCAATCGATCAACTGGGGAGGCTTTTCATCCGTCATGCCTTCCCACCAGACGTCGCCCTCGGGTGTGATCGCACAGTTCGTGAAGATGGAATCGTGGTTGACAGTGCGCATAGCGTTTGGATTCGATTTCATTCCCGTTCCAGGGGCCACGCCGAAGAAACCGGATTCTGGATTGATGGCGTACAACCTTCCATCCGAACCGAACTTCATCCACGCGATGTCATCACCGATGGTTTCCACCTTCCAGCCCGGAACCGTGGAGATCAGCATCGCGAGGTTGGTCTTTCCGCACGCGGACGGGAACGCACCCGTGACGTATTTAACTTCGCCTTGCGGGCTGATCAATTTCAGGATCAGCATGTGCTCCGCTAACCAGCCCTCGTCGCAACCAGAGCCGAAAGACAAGATCTCCCGCGTCTCCGGGAAGTGAGAGATGTATTTGTGCTGTGCGTTGCAGGGCCACGCGGCATCCTGCTCATTGGGGGCAAGGGGTACACCCACCGAGTGCAGGCCTTTCACGAACTCGCCGTCCGTGCCCAGTATGTCGAGTACCTGCACGCCGACGCGGGCCATGATGTGCATGTTCGCGACGACGTACGGCGAGTCGCTGATCTCCACACCGATTTTCGATATCGGAGATCCAATCGGGCCCATGGAGTATGGAATGACGTACATCGTCCGGCCATGCATCGTCCCCGCGAAAAGGTGGGAGAGCTTTTGCCTCATCTTCACGGGGTCTTCCCAGTTGTTCGTTGGACCGGCTTCTTCACTTGTCGCAGAACATATGTAGGTCTGGTCTTCAACGCGGGCAACGTCCACTGTGGTCGAGCGGACGAGGATGCTGTTGGGCCGTTTCTGGGGGTTTAGAGGAACAGCCGTGCCGGCATGAAGCATAAGCCTCAACATGAGCTGGTATTCCTCTTTTGAACCGTCGCACAAATAAACACGGTCGGGCTTGCAGTCGGCAGCCACCGCTTCCACCCACCGCGAAAGTTCTTTGTTTTTGATTTTCGCTGTAACTCCCCCAGCGGGCGACTCGTGAATCTGCGCGTTTATCATGAATCCCTCTTAGTTTTTGAGACAATAGTCTCAATTTTTAGCATAGCGCCCGCTATTATTTCACAACTTTACCTTTTATTTACCTTGGGATAACTTTTTCGCTCCACAGCGTTGGCACTGCTCGGGGGTGGAATGACGGAAGGCGCGCTTTACAAATCGGTCGCTGAATTGAACCGGATGCTTCGAGCCAAGCACGTTTCGCCTGTCGAGCTGACTCGGGAATACATCAAGCGAGCCGAAAGGCTCGACCCCCAGCTGTTCGCCGTCGTCACGTTTACCGAGGAACTGGCAATGTCACAAGCTCGCGCGGCCGAAGCCGAAATAATGAAGGGGAAAATTCGGGGCCGGCTGCACGGAATCCCATGGGGCGCGAAGGATCTGCTGGCGACGAAAGGGATTCCGACCCAGTGGGGTTGTCCCGCATACCAGGAGCAGGTGCTCGCTGGTTCGGCGGCACGACTCGATGTCCATGGGACCCGATGCGGTCCAGCAGTGGGTCCTCCGCCGGACCGGGTTCCGCAACCGCTGCCGGCGCGGTTGGGTTCGGTGTAGGCACCGAGACTTTGGGTTCCATTATTTCCCCAGCGGCCACAAACGGCGTCGTAGGCTTGCGTCCAACGTTCGGCCGCGTCAGCCGCTATGGGGCAATGACGTTGAGCTGGACTATGGATAAGATCGGCCCCTTGTGCCGTACGGTGGAAGACTGCGCGTGGGTGTTCGACGCGATCCGTGGCGCCGACCCGCTCGATCTGGCGGCTGTCGATGCGCCTTTCCGGTTCTCTGCGCATTCACCAATTAACGGAAAGAAAATCGGTATCCTTCGAAATGAATTCGAAACGCCCAGCGACGCCGAAGTCAGGAAGATTCTCGCCGACGCGCTGAAAGTGCTCGCAGGACTCGGTCTCATCCTGGAGGAAGTCTATCTCGACGATTTCCCATATCAGGATATCGCCCGCTACACCATAAACGTCGAAGCCGCCTGCGTGTTCGAGCCACTATGGACGTCCGGCAAGATCGATCGGCTGATCAACAAACAACGCGCCATCGACTGGTCGGCTGCCCGCCTGCTCCCCGCCACGGACTATTTAAAAATGCAGCGAGTTCGTGCGGAAATCTGCGATTACGCCAGCCGCCTGTTCAAAAAATATGCCGCCCTTGTCGCGCCGAGTACCGCCGCGCCGGCGGCTCTGGTCGAAGAGTTGGCCGCGGTGAATTCGGTCGCCGCCGCCGCTGCGACAATCGTTAACGGAAACGGAGGAAGCAGCGCTTTCGGCAATGTCACCGGCATGCCTGCCATCTCCGTTCCATGCGGGTTTACGGCCGCCGGTCTACCCCTGGGCATTGTCTTTCTTGGTCCTGCGTTCGACGAGGCGGGAATACTTCGGTTGGCGTACGCCTACGAACAGGCCAATCACTGGCACGAACGGCACCCCAAACTGTACCGCATGACCATACTCACGCGTCTAGAGCAATGGAAGGAATCTGGTGCGATCACGAGCATGCAATTCGACGCGATCTCCGAATTGGTACGCAAAGACCGGTTCTCGGTTTTCTTCGAGCTCAATGCGCTATTTTATCTGGGAGTGTTGTCCTTCGTCGCCGGAGTGGCATGGGTAATTCAGACGTACCTATCGACGCTGGGAGATACGGCCATTCTGTCGGGCCTGACTCTGCTGCTGTGCCTTTCCTTCTCTTACTGTTTCTCCCGGGCCCTTCCTTACTCGCCGGGCCAAATGGAATCTCCAAATCTGGCGTTCGACTATGTGCTCTATCTGGGCTGCCTCTTGTTCGCTGTCGAGCTTGCCTACCTGGAGACTCGATTTCACTTGATGCAGAGCGAGTGGGATTACTACCTGCTCTTTTCTTCCGTCCTTTTCTTTGGTCTGGCTTATCGTTTCGATAACAGGTTCGTCCTCTCGCTGGCGCTCTCGACATTGGCAGGATGGTTCGGCTTGAGGATCTCCCGGTTTGCTTTTTCCTATGGCGAATCGCTGCGTCCGTACGCTCTCGTTTATGGCGTTCTTGTCGCAAGCATCGGGATATGGCTTCATCGTTGCGGCATCAAGAAGCATTTCACGGAAACCTACCTCCATATCGCCAGCAATGTGTTGTTCGGCGCGCTCATTTCAGGAATCATCGCCCGCGAAAGTCCGTGGTTGTACCTGATGGGTCTCCTTGGCCTGGCCGGGATCGCGACAGTTGAAGGCATACGGTTCCGGCGATTTGCGTTCGTGGCTTACGGAGTGCTCTACGGCTACATCGGAATGAGCGTCCGGTTGCTGCGCAATGTCCGGATCGATTCCACTGCGGCCCTCAGTTATCTGATCGTCTCAGGAATGCTTGTCATCCTCTCGACGATTTTGCTGGCGCGCCGGTTTGGAAGTGAAGAATGAGACGATACTCGGCTGATGATGAAGAAAGAGTAACAGCTCAGTTCTGCATACGTGAATGGGAGCGATCCGGTTTGTTGGAGTCGTCGCAAAGCGCACGGCTCGAAGCGGAGTTGCAAGTGGATTTGCGGCGCACGAATAACTTTCTTCGCGGCGTGCTCTTTCTATTCACAGGTCTTATCGTGGCAGCATCGGTCTTACTGACCATTACGGTGTTTGATCTGGACGATGAGCTTCTCCTGGCCACAACAACTGGTATCGCGGGGATTCTATTCTTCGCGTTGTTGGAGTGTCTGGTCAGCAGGTTCCGCTTGTACCGTTTTGGCGTGGAAGAGGCTTTTGCGGTTGCGGCCGCCGTATTGCTCAGCGTCAGCGGCGCGGCGATCGCTTCTACGCTCCGAGGCAACCGTCCCGGAGAGTTCCCGGCCCTGGTAGCCTTGTGCATAGGAGCGCTCAGCGCCTTCGGCATCTACCGCCGCTTCGGGTATGTTTACGCTGCATTCGCAGCGATGATTTGCGCCGCCGGAATTCCGTTCCAGATGGCCCTTTCGGCTGAGGTTCAACGCTTTCTTGTGGCCGCAATGCTGACTTTGGTTTTCGTGGTCGTTCGATCGAAGCGTTTGCAAAACGCCAGCGAGCACCCGGGTGACGAATACGGCATCATTCCAGCATCAGCATGGGCGGGACTGTATTTCGTATTGAACCTGCAGATGAGCTTTGGCCGAATCGAGGGATGGTTCTATTGGGGAACCTACGTGATGATTTGGTTTCTCCCGCCGTACCTTGGCTTGTCCCGGCAGCCTTGGGATCCGATCCTGTTAGGCATTTTCCTGATGGCCGCCGTAATCACTCTTCGACGCTGGCTGTCGAAGGGACCAGACAGCCGGCGCTACGGTTTTACCCCAGTGCGTCTCCTGACCGGCGACAGCCGTCTTCTGACGTTTGTGAGCACGGCTTCTGCCGCGTTCCAGCCCGAAGTTCCGGCTCCGACATCTGCTCCTGGGAAACCGGATTTTAGTGGAGGCCGCTCCGGGGGCGCTGGGGCCAGCGGCAGCTTCTGAGCAGGAAGTTCTTTCGCCGCGAGTGGCGCGAATGGGCGCAAAGAATTCCTGACGTTGCCATTCGCAATACTGGTAGCGGCCCATTCGCGTAATTCGCGCAACTCGCGGCTAAGACTTGGTTACGGCTTTGCGACATAGGCGTTTTGTGGCTAAATATTCCCCTGATGGACGAGCAGCTTCTCGAACTCCGGGATATTATCCGCAGGAAATCCCTCCGCGTTGGCGAATTCACATTGTCATCCGGAAAAAAGAGTTCCTATTATCTGGATTGCAGGATGACAACGCTGGACCCTCGAGGGGCGCTGCTGATCGGGCGTCTCATTCTTCAGAACATTCAAAAGCACAACCTTCAAGCAGACGCGATCGGTGGCCTCACGATGGGCGCCGATCCGATCGCTACTGCAGTAACGGTAGTCAGCGCGCTGGAAGGAAAGCCTTTGCCGGCCTTCATCGTTCGAAAGGAGACAAAGGGTCACGGCACACAAAGGTGCATTGAAGGTTATGATGGCAGGCCTGGTTCCCGCGTTATCGTGGTCGATGACGTGTGCACGACGGGTGATTCCATTCTCAAAGCCGCCGAGAAAGCGGAGCAGGCCGGCTATCATGTAGTGGCGACGTTCTGCGTGGTCGATCGTGAAGAAGGCGGCACGGAGATCATTGCCCAAAAATACCCCTTCTACTCTTTACTCACTGCAAAGGAGCTGTTGAAAGATGTATAGATTGGCCGCGATCACAACCATCTTCGCCGCGATATTTGCAGCGCACCGGCTGCATTTGCCGGCGCAGTCCTCGCGAACCAACCCGGGTCTTTTGGATACGGGTGAACCCATACCTTACTTTCTGGAAGATGGCCGAGGTGTGGCGGGCTACCCCGGGTTCGATGGGTTTCCGCTCACGAAGGACTATTCGGGGAAACCCAGCGCGTTCAGATCAATGGCAAGCCCGGAGCGATGGTGTTCGTCATGCCGGAGGTAGCTCAGCTTGGCGAACCCCTGTCGACGCGAGCGCTGGGAGATGTCCTCCTCCGCGATACGATTGTCTACCTGACCTGTGTCCACGAGCTCGGCCATGCCGTCGGTTTGCCACATACGCGAAATTTCGAAGACATTATGTATTTCTTCGGATTCGGCGGCGATCTGGTCGAATACTTCATGCGTTACCGGAACAAGCTCCAGTCCCGCACGGACATCGCGAAATATTCCGGACTCTCTGCCGGCGACGCCAGGTTTCTCCAAAATCTCTACAAGAACTGAGCCGAATTTCGACGGTGGCCCTCTCGCGTAATTCGCGCAATTCGCGGCTAAAACATTAATGTCAGCAGGCAGTTTTGATATCGTGCTCTTTCATGCGTTTCAGGACGTTCGCTCGATCTGAAGCTGCGGTGAGAAAGCACGGATCAGGGGTCAGAGATGCTGACCCCTGATCCCTTGTCCCTTTTGTCCCTGTGCTAAACTCCCTGCCCATGAATCCAATCGCAGGTCTGCTTACAGCACTCAGCGCCGTTACGGCGATTTATCTCGCGGTTTGGGGACGCGTCATCGGGGCGGCACGGCGAAAACCGTCACCGAACCCGGCGTCGGCAATGGACGCGCGTTTTCCAACGCCTCTTCAGATCGCGGTCGGCTGCGGTACAAACTTTCTCGATACGCTCGGCATCGGTTCTTTCGCAACCACGACCACCATGTTTCGTCTCAAAAAGATGGTGGACGACCGGATCATCCCCGGCACGCTGAATGTCGGTCATACGCTTCCGACGACGGCCCAGACCTTCATCTATACAGCGATCATCCAAGTCGACATCACAACCCTGTTCTCGATGATCGCGGCGTCCATTCTGGGAGCGTGGCTCGGCGCCGGCATTGTGGCTCGCTGGCCGAAGCGGAACGTTCAGATCGGGATGGGGATGGCGCTGTTGGCAGCCGCCAGCCTGATGTTCATGACCCAGATGAATCTCTTCCCGGGCGGAGGCGATGCTCTCGGCGTTCGTGGTACACGACTCGTCGTGGCTGTGGCCGTGAATTTCGCCTTGGGCGCCTTGATGACATTGGGAATCGGTTTATATGCGCCGTGCATGATCCTGGTCAGCTTGCTCGGCATGAATCCCAAAGCGGCGTTCCCGATAATGATGGGATCCTGCGCCTTCCTGATGCCAGTAGGCAGCCTGCGTTTCATACGCGAGCAAAGCTACAACATGCGGGCCGCACTCGGATTACTCGTGGGCGGCATTCCTGCCGTGCTTCTTGCCGCATACATTGTGAAAGAACTACCCTTATATGCCGTGCGCTGGCTCGTGATCGTGGTGGTTGTGTACACATCGGTCTCGATGCTGTGGTCCGCACTCGCGGCGAAAGAGGATATGCCGGCTGAACCTGTAAAAGCCGAAGCATAATCCTGAATCTTTAGGCGGGGTGGCCGGCACTGAACCCGCGGCTACAGATTTCCGAGGTCCTCGATGATTTCCGCGATCGCCTTTCGCAGGTCGCGCGGCGTCAGGAGATTGAACGTCTTGGGTCGAAGGGGTTTCATCACTTTCGCGAGTTCGTCGAAGAGGTCGTTGTTGTTGAGACGGAACCGAAGGTGGTAGATACGGCATCGGCAATCGCCTTCAAGCTGAAGGGGCGTGAGATCGGAGCCTCTTTCGAAAAGCCAGGAACCCGTCACGACTATGAACACACGCAAACGCTCCGCCTGATGAGCGCCTTCACCTGAATCCGGCGGTCTGCCGGATCCAAGCCGCCCGCTCAAAAACTCCCGAAAGAATGCGCCGTTGTTCTTTCGGTCTCCGAGCGCCTTTGCGGTGATGCGCGGGCTATTGGCTTTCTCGAGCGCCTCCATCAGAGCAGTCCAGTTGACTCCCCGAAAATCCCGCTGCTCGAACAGCACTTCATGCCGCAAGAGGTCGAGGCCGGCGATTGAGATCGAACCCATATCCAATTCCAACTGGGACAATGCAGCTAAGGCTCCGACCGTATTCTCAAAACAATTCACTCGAAAGGTAGCCGGCCGCATCCCCCTCCGTTTCGCTCCATTTCGGAAACTCCACCAGAGGCAGGCGTGCGTAGACATCTGGCAAGGGATCCTTTGAGATTTCGGGAACCCGAATACGCCGTTTGGCCACGTTGTGCTTGCCGGTTTTCCGATCGTATAGTATCAGCCACAGAACATAATCTCCTGGCTGCACGCACACACGCATACGGAACTGCGCTTCAGTATTTTTCGGCAATTCCTTTTCGATAATCTGTTGAACCACACTAGGCGCATTCAGCCACTCTGCATCCGGGCTGCTGATCCGGCTCACCAAAAACAGTTCATGGGCGCTTCCCGTACGATTGAGATCTTTCGCTCGAATTCTGGTTAAATAACCGACTTCCAGCCGTTGATCCATGCGCAAATATGGATCACGCAGCAGGAGTGTCCATGGGATTTCGGTGGTCTCACCGGCATTTACCCACTCGGAGACTGGAATTGATTTGAGATCCAGGTCGGCATTGTTCTGGGCGATGGAGGGAATGACGCTTGCAAACAAATATGCGGCGAAGATGAGTTTTCTTGACAACGTTTTAAGCCGCGGCACGCAATCCGCGGCTAAGCCCTTCCCGCGACTTCGCCGGTTTGAGTGTTGATCCTAACGACTTCGCCTTCTTTCATGAACAGCGCCACACGCACTTCGAGGCCGGTCTCGAGCTTCGCCACTTTTGTTGCGCCGCCTGCTGCGGTATCACCGCGGGCGCCGGGCTCGGTGGATGCAATCGCCAGTCCGACATACTGGGGCAGTTGCAGCGAAACGGCCTGTCCGTTGTATTTGAAGATTTCGAGAGTGAGTCCTTCTTTGAGATACCAGCGATCATCGCCGATGCTGTCTTCGGAAAGTGTGAACTGTTCGTACGTGGATTCATCCATGAAATGAAAGCCATCGGGATCTCGATAAAGAAAAGAAACGGCGGCAAGCTGGACGTCCGGCTCAGCGAATTTTTCGCTCGTTCGGAAACTGCGTTCCTGGACCCCACCGTTGAGCAGGTTTTTCAAGCGCGTCCGCACCATCGTGCTGGCGCCGCGCGCCGTCGGCGTCGCGAAGAAAACGTCCAGGACGTTGTAGGGCTGACCGTCGATCTCGATCAGCATTTTCCTTTTCAGCTCGTTCGCTCCGATCAGTGCCATGCTTAAATTCTACCGCACCCAGCGATAGGCCAAGCAAATCCCGGCGATGCCGCCTATCATCGATAGCAGAAAACCAGACACCGAAATGGCATCACCGCCCCACAACACCGGCAGCATATTGCCGGCGGCCGATCCGACGAAGAAGCCAATCCACATGAATCTCTTGGTCACGTTCTCAGTTATTGGTGCGTAAGCTAGAGCTTGAATCCGGCAAGGTCGCCTTTTGGTGTTGTTCCCCCACGCCTAGTCTCCCGGCACTATTTCGGAGGAGCTTGCGACGCAACGTAAGCAGCTATCGCTACGATGTCCTCGTCCGTGAGTTGGGCAACGGGCTTTTTCATCAACTGGGCATCGATACCGTTTCTCGTGCCATCTTTGAAGAGATAAAGTTGGCGGGCGATATAGATCGGATGAAGACCTCCGATCCGGGGCACATTACCCAGGCCTTGCAGCGAATCCCCATGGCAGATCGCACAAGCGATAGTTTTGCCCGAGCTGCCCGTCCTGACCAGCGCTTCGCCTTTCGCAAGGCTACCCACAGGCACATAAGCCATAAATCCGGAGTGTGGATCACGACTGGTGGCTCTCGATTGATCCTGTGGCAATGTGATGACGCGATTCCCGATCGGCTCCGTACCGCCACCCGGCTGCCCGAAACGCATGCGTCCCTGGCCGACGAAAGTCTTCGTCACCGTGTTGGCTTCGACGACCTTCGTCCAAGGGGCCGGTTTGAGTGTCGCGAACCACTCGCTCGCTTGCCGGATCTCATCTTCCGACAGGGCCTGGGCGATCCCGTTCATCCGCGCAGCATCCTTTCTGGCTCCGCTCTTGAAATCAGCCATCTGCCGCATGATGTACTCCGCCCTGAAACCTGTCAGATCGGCGGATTCGGGATGACCAAGTCCCGACATGAGATGGCAAGCTCCACACGCCAGCGCCGCTCCGTGGCCATGCTGAACGATCTGTGGCGCCGGAGCGTGCTCATCGGGAAACCAATCCGGCGGATTGGATAGATCCTCGATCTGCATCTGGGTGTATGTTTTGGTGCTGCCGGGCAGGCTCTTCGGTCCCGCTTCCTCGGTCGGGAGAGATCCATTGATGACGGGGAACGCCCATGTCAGATCTTTGCCCGCCTGCTGTTGAGATTGCGCTCCGATTGAAACGACGAAAAGAAAAGCAAACACCAGCACCCATGCAAAGTTTCTCATAGAAGTCTCCTCGCGCTTTCGCGCAATCTCACCGGCCGGATTTCGATTTTGCGTTCCAGAGTAGGTGGAGTGTACTACACCGGGGCGGGAGAAAGTCAAAGTGCCGCGTCCGTCCCGAAAACGATTTGAATTCGTGGCTGCGCTAGATCTCAAGCATTCTTGTGCTGGCGACCACAGCTATGCGGCATCATGAAAGATGATCCCCAGCGTGAATCGCCGGCCCGAGCGAAAACAGCTGACACCATGGCGCATGCCGACACGATAGACTCCGCGCTTCCCTCGTACCGGGCGTTGATTGACGGCGAAGACTACCCCCTCCCCCTGACTGAGAGATACAACTTCGACGCGCGATTGCATCCGCGGGCGCTGTTCGGTCAGGACGAATTCGCCGCCCTTGAAATCCTCCTGGGGCAGGCTGAGCAGAACTGTCAGCTGTAACGGAAAGGCGATTGTTCCGTACAGGTCCTGATGCAGGCAATTGTAGTCGCCCTCACCATACTTCAGCAGCAGTGGCGTTGGTCGGGCTTGCCCGGCGGCGCGGCACTGCTCAAGAAATGTCTTGTGATCGCTTGGATACCTGACAGCGTTTCCGACTTCGGCGGCGCGTTTCCGTTCATTGTTTCCGTGTCGCGTTGGCGGACGTAAACCTTTCGTGATTTCGCGGATGAGTTCGCGAAATCACAGAATCACAACGCTATAGGATACCTCCGAAGTTTTGATGAATTAACGGGACTCGTGCAGGGGCAAAGAAACTTACTTATAGCGAAGCAATCCTGACGGTTGGATAGGTTACTTTTCGGAAGATTCGGAATGCGAGGAACCGCAGCGGCCTTCTTGCTCGATCCAACGGGTTACGTAGGAGGGAATATTTTCGATGGCAACGTTCCTGGATTTTGCACCGCACAGGAAAACCATCGCTTCGCGGTCCACGAAAGTGACATTCGACAGGTCCAACGCAACCTTTCCGGCATCAGGATTTTCCAGCGTCAAAGTCTTTTCCAACTCGGAAACGTATTCACCGGTGAGCTGCCCGCACAAGTGCACCCTGAGCGATTTGTCGTCTTCTCGAATTGTCGTGATCTTAAGCACGGTTTCCTCTAACTCCGGCTAATTTGTCGTGCACGTCGCCCGCCATCATACAACACTGCGGAACTGGTGTTTATTGATCTTCAGCGCCCGGATCCTGGACTCCAGCGTCGATGCCGGCGCGCCGAGACGGGTAGCGGCGCCATCCGGGCCGGATATGCGTCCTCGCGTTTCCCGGAGAACGGCTTCGATTTGCGCCTTCTGCTGGTCGGGAAGCACGGTCGATTCCATGAGGTCTGCGGCATTCGTTGGAGTCTCCACCACCAGCGTGCCAGGCTCCAATCGAAAGACTTCGCCGTCAGCCAGAATCACCCCGCGTTCAATGACGTTCTGCAAATCACGAATGTTGCCCGGCCACGAATACTGCTGCATCGTATCGAGCGTGGTTGCGTGTGCGTTCATCCCAAAGTATTCCAGCGCTAGGCGGGCGGCTCACAGAGGATTGCGCAATAAGTTAGGTAACAAAAGATGCCGAAAAGAGGACTCGAACCTCCACGGGATTGCTCCCACTAGAACCTGAATCTAGCGCGTCTGCCAATTCCGCCATTTCGGCTAAACGATTCAAATCTATGTTCTTCAGCAGGTGAAGTCAATAGACTGGAACGATGAGAGCG
>QHXC01000559.1 GCA_003222815.1 Acidobacteriota bacterium
TCCGTCCCGGAACCGCCTACACCCTGGCGCTCCGGGGTCTACAAGATCCGCAGGGCGCGAATCTTGCGGAGACCTACCTCACGTTCACGACCCTCGACAAAAAGGACGCAAAGGAAAATGACGCAGCGGCCAGACATTCTGCAGCAGCGGACCGCGCGGCAGACTCCTCCGCCGGCAATTTGCCGCCGCTGAAGGCGCCGCCTGGTGTGACGGCCTTGGCGGGTCAAGCATTGACGCTCGACGGCAAAGCCCTGGAAGGCGTGACGGTCCGCATCGATGAGCAGAGCGCCAAAACCGACGGAACGGGCCGATTTCTGCTGGCACGAGTTCCGCCGGGCCACCATGAGATGGTGATCGACGGCCGGACAGTTCGTCGTCCCGGCGAAACCTACGGGGTGTTCGAGGTGGGCGTGAATCTGGCTGGGGGTCAGACGACGGTTCTGAACTATACGGTCTGGATGACGCCGCTCGACACGGCGCACGCCGTCAACGTTCCATTTCCCACAACGGCCGAGGTCGTCGTGGCCACACCGCTCCTCCCCGGGTTGGAATTCCACATTCCGCCGAACACGACCATCACCGATATCGACGGCAAGGCCGCGTCCCAAATCAGCATCACGCCGATTCCCGTCAGGCAGCCGCCGTTTCCATTGCCGCCGGGCGTTGCGGTCCCGATCTACTTCACGATTCAACCGGGCGGTGGTTATATTACAGTCGCCAACACAAACGGCACGAAAGGCGCCCGGCTGATCTATCCGAACGCGTTCAACCAACCGGCGGGAACGCGTTTCGATTTTTGGAACTACGACGCCGACGAAAAGGGTTGGTTCGTCTACGGGCACGGGAGCGTTTCGCCAAATCGCCAGAGCATCATTCCGGACCCGGGCGTCGAGATCTACGAGCTCACCGGCGCCATGGTGGCCGGCGGGGGCTATGGCCCTGCAAAGGGGCCCTGCCCCCAATGCACCAAGAAGGCGGGGGACCCGGTGGACCTGGCGACCGGCCTTTTCGTGTATGAAAAGACCGATCTGGTTCTCCCCGATCTGGTTCCTTTGGCACTCACACGCACCTACCGGCAGGATGACAACCGGTCGCGTGCGTTTGGCATCGGCACCACGCACAACTACGACATTTTCCTCACCGGCGCCATCGGCAACTACACCTACCAGGAATTGGTGCTGGCCGACGGGGGACGTGTCCGCTTCGACCGGATTTCACCCGGAACCAGCTGGGGAGACGCAGTCTATCAGAGCATTTCAAGTCCGGGTGAATTCTACGGCGCCAAGATTGTGTGGAACGGAAACGGATGGACGCTGACGGACTCTTCGAAAAACGATGTTGTTTTGTGGCAAGACAACATAGCTTTCCGACAAAACAATAATGCTTTGGAGCGGGTAACGCTACCTCATGGATGGCGAAGCACTTCCGGATGACAAAACAATGTAGCTTTGAGACGAAACAATATTGCTTTTGTAAGAAGCAATGAATCGGCGCGAAGAAGCAGGGTTGTCTTCGCGTCGAAACAGCCTTTCTCAGCAACGTACATAAGTGTTTGCGCCGCAGAAACCCATGTGTCTATCGCGAAGCAAAGCGTCATGCCGGCTGGAGCGCAAATGCAACTGTTCCCACGAAGAACGCCGAGGATTCCAACGCGATAGTGCTTCGTCTCAGAGCCCGCATTGTTTCGGAATTTCGCATGGTAAGATTCCTGCGATGATGCGCAATAGCTGGATACAACTTTCACTCGCCGCATTGTTGTTGCCTACGTTTTCATCAGCCCGGACGAAGGCCGAGGTTGTGTCTTTTCCCAACGGAAACATCACGCTTCAGGGAGTGTTGTATAAACCCGAAGGGACCGGACCATTTCCGGCAGTCGTGTATAACCACGGCAGCGCAGCAGGCATGCTCAGCAGTGAAGCGTTTGAAGCCATTGGTCCGGTGTATGTCGGCCGTGGTTGGGTCTTCTTTGCGCCGTACCGCCGCGGGCAGGGCCTAAGCGCATCTGCGGGACCATACATTCGCGATGAGATCAACGCGGCTGCGAAAAGCAGCGGAATTCGTGCAGCCGCAGCGACCATGGTGAGATTACTTGAGACTGATCACTTGGATGACCAGTTGGCAGCGCTGGCGTGGCTGCGCAAGCAGAGCTTTGTTCAGCCAGACCGTATTGCGGTGGCCGGGAATTCCTTCGGTGGCGTTGAGGCAGTCCTTGGTGCAGAGCGCGCTCAATACTGCGCGGCGATTGATGCTGCAGGTGGGGCTGAAAGCTGGGCGCTCGCACCTGAATTGCAGGCACTCATGATCCGCGCAGTCCGTGGCTCGCAAACTCCTATTTTCTTCTTCCAAGCTGAGAATGACCACGATCTTTCGCCGAGCCGCACGCTTTCGAAAATCATGAAAGAAGCCGGCAAACCTTTCGAGTTGAAATTTTATCCTCCATTCGGCAACTCACCGCAAGATGGTCACAGTTTCACCTGGTTGGGAAGCTTCACGTGGGCTGATGACGTGTTTCTGTTTCTGGAAAAATATTGCCGGACGAACTAGCAATTGCAACGCGTCCGCGACTCTTTAATCGCTGAATCGGCGAATTCGACTGTGGAGTATGATGCATTCAAAAGGACAAACGATATGCAGATCGAGGTGGCCAAAAAACGATTCACGGTGGATGAATATTACCGGATGGCGGATGCCGGCATTCTCACAGCAGAGGACCGGGTGGAGCTCATCGATGGAGAGATCATCGAGAAGAGTCCTGTCGGCAGCAGACATGTGGGATGTGTGATTCGGGCGAACCAAGTGCTGACCACCGCATTTACAGGTAAGGCACTCTTAAGCGTGCAAAGCCCACTACGCCTCAGCAACTATACGGAACCTGAACCCGATCTGGCCGTGCTCAAACCACGCCCAGACTACTACTCCACCAAGAAACCTTCTTCTGAGGATGCATTTCTTGTAATCGAAGTCGCGGATACCACACTTCGCTATGACCGAAATGTAAAGCTGCCACGTTATGCGGCAGCAGGCGTACCAGAAGTCTGGATCGAGAACCTCGAAGACGATCTACTTCTTGTCTATCCTGATCCCGCCGGTAACAGTTACACAGCCAGTCTCACGCTTGGCCGCGGTGATCCTGTTTCGCTCGCCGCGTTTCCCGACATTGTTTTCAAGGTCGACGACTTTCTCGGCTGAGAGCGGCGTTGGCGCTCAGTAACGATTGGCAACTGGAAGCTCGTTCGCCGGGTATAACGAGATGATTTTGGCGCCGTCGGGTGTGAGCACCACCATTTCTTCGATGCGGGCGGCGGAGATTCCGTCCGTTGCCGGACAGAAGGTTTCGACCGCGAACACCATGCCCGCCTTGAGCTCGTAGGGCTCGATGAACGAGTTGAGCCTCGAGATCAACGGCCGTTCGTGAAGGCCGAGTCCGAGCCCATGGCAGAAGTTGAGACCAAACGCGGCCATCTCGCTTTCGAAGCCGATCTCGGAGGCCTCGGGGAGCTGCTTTGCGGCTTTGTCCGTGCCGACGCCGGGCCGCAGCATGGCGATGGTGTCGTCCATCCACTGCCGCGCGCGCTTATAGGCGTCTCGCTGCGCCGGCGTCGAGCTGCCGACGGTAAAGGTGCGGTAATAGCAGGTGCGGTAGCCGATAAAAGAATGGATGATGTCGAAGTACGCCTGATCGCCCGGCCGGATCAGCCGGTCGGTGAAATTGTGCGGATGGGGGCTGCAGCGCTCTCCTGCAATTGCGTTGATGCCCTCGACGCAGTCCGAACCCATTTCGTAGAGGCGCTGGCTGGCGAGCGCCACGATCTGGCTTTCCTTGACTCCCGGCTTCAGTGCAGCAGCAATGTCCTGGTAGACGCCGTCGACCATGCTCGATGCAATGTTGAGCAGCGTGATCTCGTCGTAGCTCTTGATTTCGCGGGCAGAGAGCATCATCTGCTGGCCATCGCGAACCTCAATACCCTCCTCCTGCAGCGCAAAAAGCATCGGCGGCTCGCACACATCGAGCCCCAGCGGCATGTCCGCCACGCCTTCCTTCTTGAGGAGATCCTTGATCTCCTTCGCCGCCTGCTTGAACAGGCCCACTTCGGGCCCGATGGCGCCGCGCATTCCGGGGTTGCCGGCGCGTACATGATCTTCGTGTAGCCAGGGGCAGTAGATTCTGTGATGACGCGCTGCGGAGCCGAAATCCCAAACCCAGGGGTCGCCGTTCCCGGTGAGCAGGCAGTACCGGATCAGCTTGTCGCGCGCCCACTCGCCGATGACGGTGCTCGAGATATAGCGAATGT
>QHXC01000388.1 GCA_003222815.1 Acidobacteriota bacterium
CGCCGGACGCTTACTGGAGTGACTGGAAACTCAGACCGATGGGTACCGGAATTTTGGATACGACACTCGCCGCCCGCACCTATCATGGAACAGGGCGTGTTTTGTGGTTCGGGTTCAACCCAGCCCCAGCAAGTCTGATGGATCGTCCGGAACTTCTGCTTTCGTCTCTCCGCTGGACCAGCAAGCAACCGATGGCTGTCAAAGCAAGCTGGCCGGAAGGGAAGGCCGCCGGCTTGGTTCTCGCACAGGAGCTTCAGGGCAATCCGCAGGATGCAGCTGGAGTCATCCGCTACTTGCAGGCCGAACGCGTTCCCTCAACCCTGTTGGTGGATGCAAAAGTAGCCCTGTCCGAAGAGGTGCGATCCAGTAAATCCGTTGATTTTGCGTGGTTGAGTGATCGTAGTCGTTCGCTTACAACTCTTCCCGCGCCGTTGCAAACAGCGGTCCTGGTGCTTGGCCGAAGAAGTGCGGAAAACATGATAGGGCGGCCGGTTTATGGAGGGGCTGTTCCGTACGGTCTGGTGACTTCGGAAACGCCCGAGGCACTCAATGCAGCAGGGTATCGGTACTATTTCGAGCGGCTCAATGTCACCAGCGCGGTACCAGAGCTCATCGAATTTCCGATCTCGCTTCTCTTTCCATTTCAAAAGAGTTACGTTGCCCGGATATTTGCCACCGGCGATAGCGACTTTCAGGCCATCGCCCATTTCGAGAAACCTGATGCAACTGACGTAGCATTAGAGGACACATTCGTCCGCGACATGGATCGCCTCGTTTCCGTTCGTGGTCTCTACACTCTGTATTTTCACACATATTTGCTCGGCTCGCCGGAGTACCAACGCACTCTTCGTGCTGTGGTTCAAGACGCGAAGCGAAGAGACTTGTGGTTGGCTCATGCTTCCGAGGTGACGGATTGGTGGATCGCTCGACATAACGTCGAAGTGGATTTGGAACAGGTCGGACTACGGCGTTTCCGCCTGGGAATCACAAATCGCGGAGACCGTAATCTCAAAGGTTTTTCCGTTAGACTGTACTTGCCGTTTACTCCATCCGATGTCGATTTGGAACCCGCGTTATTACAGCTAGACCGCGCTACCTCGAGCCGGGTTCCCAACGAAGATGCCATTGACGTGCTATTTCCCAACCTTAAGGGACAAACGCACTACCCACTAATGATCCGAATGGACTAGCCCTTTCTGGAGAAAAGGACTCTGCTTCCATACGTTTCGTGCCACCACAGAAGAGGGATTTTGACTTGCTGCACTCTCTTGTAAGCTGCGCTCCATGGGGTGTGCAGCATGATAATGAACGATCTTCTGATTGCGGTTTCGCAACAGAGTCTCTTCCTCGCAGAAGCTCGCATTCGCGGTTGTGCAGCGTGCAGCAAACGCGCAAACATTCTCTTCGAGCGGATCCTGGACGAAGTAACAGGGCGGGGCGCGCGCACTTCATATGTCTTGCCGTCTCCTGCCCTCTGTCCGGCCTGCGACGCTCCCATCACCGAGACCACTTTGGTGGAAGTACGTCCCCGCCGATACCGCTGACTAGACGAAAGTCCTAATCGCAACTCTGAGCCTAGTGCCAGTTCGATGGCTTGTCTTGCCAAAAGCCTAGGGCAATGCGCTGAGTCTTTTTGTGCCAGATTTTCATGGCATCTTTGATGAGCCATTAGAAAATTTGGGGCACCTTCTGCCAGGTCCATTTATACCTTTGGACTATTCCAAAGATACTAGCCTAACCGTAGCATTTGCCTTGCACGAAACAAACTAACGGACTAGGCCCCCGGACTACAGTCTTGGATTCGTCCTACTAGAATCCAGCTTTAAATCCCGGCATACCAGTGGGTTTGCTGAGGGTATCGAGTTCAACGGATGGTGGAGTCCATGAAAGAGCTCTCATGAGTAGTATAAAATTCGCGCAAGAAGCACATATCAACAAACACTTTCCTGTACCGGATACGCAGCCTGCACAGATTGGCACGGGCAACACTTATTCGCTATCTGCTGCTCCCTCGCTGGAGGCATCGGAGGATCGAAAGGTGGAACGCATCCTTGCCACGGCTCGGACACTTTTAGCGGTGTCCCTGCTCGTCGCGATGTATCTCGGCCCTGTCGAGTCGGGTTTTACTTACCTGAACTGGGTGTTACTTCCTGCATATTGTGCCTACAGCATTTTCATGTTGGCTGTGCAGCGATTGACCGAAGTGCCGGTTCGGATAATGCGGCTTGCCAGCCATATCGGCGACATCGTATGGGCCGGGGCGTTGATGCTCATCTTTTCGGGAACCGTCTACAGTCCCTTCGTGGTCTTCTTGATCTTTCCGCTACTGGCAGCCGCCATGCGGTGGGGCTTCCGGGCGACGATCGCGACGACCGCTATCACCATTAGCGTCTTATTCGTCGTGCTCTGGATTACACCCGCTGTCTTTGTTCAGCACCAAGTAAACGCCGCCGA
This sequence comes from Acidobacteriota bacterium, assembly GCA_003222815.1. GTDB lineage: Bacteria > Acidobacteriota > Terriglobia > 20CM-2-55-15 > 20CM-2-55-15 > 20CM-2-55-15. The sequence continues at coordinate 2,455 of QHXC01000388.1, forward strand.
ACAGAACAAGTTTTGGGTCGGCTCTATTTCTTTATCGATTTTGGGGTTCCTTTTAGCCTATCTCGGGGACCATGAGAAGCGGCTTCGCGTTGAAGCGACGGATGCTGCGCGCATTGCCGACCAGACCCATCAAGCAACCACTCCGAATGACACCATCGCGGTGGTCTTCGACGAATTGTTCCACGGGTTTGCACCTGCTCAGGCTCAGTTGGCGATTCACGAGATTCCGACTGGACGGATTCACGTCTGGGAATCGAGCATGGCGGCAACGGGGCGCCGGGGAAAGCTCCTTTGGAGAGATTTGGACTTTTCTCACCGAGAGGACTTGCTGTTTCAAGATGCCCGGTACCATCTTTTCGGTATCCGACTAGTTGGATCCGGCGATGAGTTGTTCGACATCCACGCCTTCGATGTCGCTGGCGCACCGGTAAGTAAACCTCGCTACAAACTCGACAACGAGTCGTTTCCAGAGCGCTTTCGATCATTCGTATCTGTGCCCCTCGTGTTCGGCAGTGAATGGGAAATCCGCTTGTTCCTGTGGGACCCTCTTCAGGGAAAGGTGAACCGCAGTACCTTGCGGGCCGTGACGGATGCCACTAATCGCCTGGCGCCGACGATTTTCGCGGCGGCGCTCCAGCAGCATCTGAGAAGCCGCGCCACGGCTGAAGAACGTTCTCGAGTCGCACGCGAACTTCACGACGGGATCATGCAATCGATGGTGGGTCTGGATATGAAGATGGAAGTCGTGAAGAAGATTTGTACACGCGAGTCCTATCCCATTCTCAAGGAAGTCACCTCCATCCAACAGGTACTTCGCAGTGAAATACTCGGCCTTCGGGAGTTGATCCAGCACAGCCGGCACCTGGATATCGGGCCGACTCAGCTAGTGCCCTTTCTTTCCGAGACCGTCAGCCGATTCCAGAGGGAATCGACTATCGTCGCGCGATTCATTTGTGAACTGGAAGAAGCGCATCTGCCGGCATCCACCTGCTACGAAGTTGCACGCATTGTCCAGGAGGCCCTCACGAACGTGCGCAAGCATAGTGGGGCCACGAACGTCATCGTGCGTTTTGCTCAGCACCTCGACCAATGGGTACTGGTGATTACGGACGACGGCAGAGGCTTCGATTTTGTTGGACGTTACTCGCTGGCCGACCTGGATGCGGCCCGCAAAGGTCCAGCAGTGATTAGGGAGCGCCTGCGATCGATCGGCGGGGACATGATCATTGAATCCGCCCCGAACAGAGGCGCCCGTATCGAGATTACGTTTCCCACGGAGGGTAAATGACGATCAACAGGAATTTGATCCGTATACTCATTGCAGATGATCATCCCATGTTTCGCGATGGTCTTCGAGCAATGCTTCAAGAGAGCGAAAATTTTAAAATAGTTGGGGAAGCCGCCAACGGAAGTGAGGCCCTGACCCTAACACGCCAGTCCATGCCCGATGTGCTTCTGCTGGACGTATCCATGCCAGTAATGACGGGATTTGATGTGTTGCGGGAGCTGGCACCGCTCATGCATAACGTCCGATGTATTCTCCTTACAGCCGGCATTGACAGGGCTCAGACTATTCTTGCGCTGCAGTTAGGGGCAAAAGGCGTCGTCTCGAAAGACTCGGCGTCGGAGATCTTGTTTAAAAGCATCCATTGCGTTATGGACGATCAGATATGGGTCAGCCGGGATTTTGTTCCTGATCTGGTGGGCAAATTGAAAACGGCGACCCTGAGTTCCGCTCTTGAAGTGGGTGGAACTGGCCTCGTAAAGGCGAGCTTTAGCGAACTCCTGACGGTAGCTCCCGAAAAATCGTCTCCGGCAGCGGAAACGCCACGCTCGTCTGGGAACGGAGCGAACCCTGGGAAATTTGGATTAACGGTCCGAGAACGCGAAATTGTAACTGCGATCGTGGACGGGCAAAGCAACCGCGACATTGCGATAACGTACGGAATCAGCGAATACACCGTAAAGCACCATCTCACCCGTATTTTCGACAAAGTCGGCGTATTCAGTCGGCTCGAATTGGCCATGTTTGCAATTCATCATGAGCTGTCCAGTCAGGTCCGTGCTACTACTACTGGGCCGCAGAGTTGAAACCCGATCTCGGCTTTATGAACGTCCTTCATATAAGGATGGCGCGAAGGAGCCGGTTTCTCGTTTGGACGTATATACTTAGATGCCATATGGCACTTAAGTGCTATGATGTTGAATGGTTTTGCTAGGTGCCATATACCTTCTGGCGATTCACAGGGCACCCTGAATTCGAGTTTCATACAGAAGCAATTAAACGACTGCACCCCACGAGCTAAGGAGGCTTCAATGAAAGCAAAGGTCAATGCAGCTTGCATCAGCCTGATAAGGAAAGATTTCGACGGACTCAGATATTTTGAGCCATGTAATTTTCACGTCCTGGCAACGAGCCAATTCCGGCTGAGGGGTGTATAGCAGTGTCCAAACCACAAGACATTCAAATACTTATAGCGGATGACCACTCGATCTTCAGAGATGGTCTGCGCAAACTACTTGAGGCCGAGGGCGGGTTCATCGTCGTCGGCGAGGCCACGAACGGCGAAGAAGCCCTAAATCTGGTTCGAGAACTCCGGCCAGACGTTCTACTGTTGGATATTTCCATGCCTCGGCTGAACGGTCTCGAGGTTCTGAGGAGATTGCCGAAGAGTACATCTTCGCTTCACACTATTTTGTTAACCGCTTCCATCGAGAAGTCCGAGATTGTCGAGGCTCTTCTTCTGGGGGCGCGCGGCATTGTGCCTAAACAGTCGGCATCGCAGATGTTGTTTAAGAGCATTCGATCGGTGATGGCGGGCGAGTTTTGGGTGAGCCGCGATATGGTGTCCGATCTGGTCGAGACATTGCGTGGACCGGCCATGGCTGGTCCGGGGGCCTCGAAGACTTTTGGCCTTACACGCCGTGAGCTTGAGGTCATCGCAGCAGTCGTCGATGGCCAAGTGAACAAAGACATCGCCCAAACGTTCCACATCAGCGAATATACCGTCAAGCATCACCTGACACGAATTTTCGACAAACTCGGAGTATCCAATCGCGTTGAGTTAGCGATGTTCGCCATCAACCACGACCTGATCAAACAGATGGACGACAACAGGGTAGTTGAAGAACATTCCGCGTCCTCGCCGGAAACGAAGCGCTAATTATAGGCTCGCGGGTAATTCCTACTCCTATTTTTCGAAATCGATGAGAGATTCGAACTGCACGGGCGGTGACCCGATGGGTCACCGCTCGTGCTCAGGCTTGATCCAAGCACCTTTGCCGACTACCAAGGCCTTCTTCTTTCGCAATATGATTGACCTGGGCTTGCTCGCCGGTCTCCTGGTCGAACTAGCAACTGGACCAAGAGCAAAAAGGTAAAATTTACTCATGAATCTACTGATGGTGTCTCCGTTTTTTCCGAGCCCCTCGTCCGGAGCACGCACCCGTGTTTACCATCTCCTCAAAGCATTGGCTCGGAAATATAGCGTTTCACTGGTAGTGTTAACTGCCGATGCGCATGAAGCGGAAGATAGTGTGCCTGAAGAGATGAAACTGAAGCGGTTTCTGAAGGTACCGTGGCCCACTTTCCCGCCTAAACGCGTACAGCAGGCGCTAGGCATAATACGTGGAAGGTCCGGTTTACTGGATTCCTATCGTGTAAAAACGGTACAGCAGGTACTCGACGATCTTGTTGCGAGGGACCATTATGGAGTGGCTCTCTTTGAGAGTGCCTTCATGGCAGGCTATCGGCTCCCGCAGGATACCCGGGTCATTATCGACGAGCATAACATCGAATATGAGTTGCTTTATCGTACCTACCAGCGCGAAAACTCGCTCGTCCGCAAATGGTATAACTGGTGGGAAAGTCGTCAAATTAAGCCCGTTGAGTTAGAGCGTTGCGGCAATGCCCAGGGGGTGCTCGTGACAAGCGAGCGAGAAGCCGTGCTCTTGAAAGCTCTCTTACCAGATAGCATGATCGCCGTTGTTCCCAATGGAGTCGATACCGAGGCGTTTCAGTGGGCCAGTCAAGAGCAACTTCCAGACCGCATTATCTTTACGGGCGCTATGAGTTATTGTCCCAACGTTAATGCCGTACTCTATTTCGCAAAGGAATGCTGGCCGCTCATTCGTTCGAAAATTCCTACCGCGACCTGGCAAATTGTCGGCCGAGATCCGCCACCAGTGGTGCAGGCTCTGGCGAAGTTGCCGGGTGTCTCTGTCACCGGACCTGTTCCTGATGTGAAACCTTACCTTGCCGGTGCGACCGTAGCCATTGCCCCTCTGCTCATCGGGAGTGGCACGCGCCTCAAAATTCTTGAGGCATTCGCCATGGGCAAAGCGGTTGTATCAACCAGCCTGGGATGCGAGGGTCTTGCCGTCGTATCGGGCCAACACTTAATCGTGGCAGATGAACCAGAGGTGTTTGCACGATCTGTCGTTGACCTGATGCAAAGTGCGGAGCAAAGAATGGCACTGGGAATTGCAGGCCGGGCTCTTGCCGAAACCTACAGCTGGCAACGATGTGGTGACGATGTCATAAATGCGGTAGAAAAAATACGTGCGGCCGGATTATGAACAGACTGCGCAAAGTGATAAGGAGTACGGTTATTTCGCTCCTAGGTCAGGGCGTAACCTGGACATCGACCCTGATTTTGACCATCGCCTATGGGCGCTTTCTGGGCCCTGTCAAATTCGGAGAACTTTATTTCGCTATCACCTTTGTTGCTCTTATTGGCTTCCCTATTGATGCTGGTTTTAACCAACAGCTCACGCGTGATGTGGCGCAGCAGCCATCAAAAGCTCTGCAGTATGTCACTAATATTCTCTGCTTCAAAGTCGTCCTCTGGGTTGTCTTATATGGATGCGCTCTCCTACTCTGCAGGTTGCTCGGCTATTCGACTGAAGTCTGTGCACTGGTCACGATTTGTGGAATCACCCTTCTGATAAGTTCGATTGCCAATCTCATGAGTGCGTTGCATTACGCCTTTGAAAGAGTGGTCTTTCCAGTCGTTGGCAACATTCTGGAGAAGGGCTTAGGTGGGCTGATCGGAGTTGTCCTGCTCGCTAAAGGTGCAAGCATCCAGGTCATGGCACTTGTGCTGCTCGGCGGCGCTTGCGTGAACATGCTCTGGCAATCCGCCTGGCTTCTGCGTCTGGTGGGTATTCCCTGTACTTTTGACATTCCCCTCGCACGAAAGTTGGTGCGGACGAGCATTCCCTTCATCCTTTATGGTGGGCTGGCAGTGATCTATTACCGTATTGATACTGTCCTGCTCTCTTTGATGACGAGTACCGCTGCCGTAGGTTGGTACGGAGCCGCATACCGCATCTTCGATACGCTGGTATTTTTACCTAGCGTCGTCATCAACGCAATTATGTATCCCGTTTTCTCGAAGCTCTCCGCGCATTCTCAGACTGAGTTGAAGACGGCGGTAGAGAAGTCTTTGAATTTTTTGCTCTTCTGCTGTATTCCGATTTCTACCGGTTTGCTTGTGGCAGCTCCGAAGGTGATTGGTTTTCTCTATCACCGATCAGACTTCATCAACGCCATTCCCGTGATGCAATACCTTGCGCCTGGCTTGCTCTTTCTCTACATCAACAGCGTGCTAACTTCTGTGCTGATCAGCACAGGGCGAGAGAAGAAAATTACAGTCATGGCCGGGATCGCGCTGTTGTTTAATCTAGGGCTCAATCTGCTTCTCATTCCTCTGTTTCAACAGGTAGGCGCCGCCCTTGTGACCTCATTGACGGAATTATTGTTGATGATTATTGCACTGATGTTCATCCCTCGTTCTCTGTGGCCAATCGGAAGTGTAAAAGTAGGATTTAAGTCTATCCTGGCTGGTCTAGTAATGGGACTGGTCGTCTGGTTCCAGCAGGAGAAGACTCTTCTGGCTATTTTGCCGGTGGCTGCGATTGTCTATTTTGGTACGGCAACTCTACTTGGTACGATTCCACGTGATGATGTCAGAGCATTTTGTAATTCCATACCTCTATTCGGCATAGAACAGGAAACACCAAGCCTGGCGTTGGGACAAGACACTGCCGTGGTTCAGCGTGAAGTGGAGTGAGACCGCCAACTTCCCACGCTGATCTGCCAATCAAGACGTTCTTGGCCGACTGAACACATTTTCACGCGGCCTCGAAATATCTGCTAGCAGCTACCGATGTTCTCCAGAACACTTCGATGCTTTGTTCGGCGCATCGACCAAGCTCGCGCGAGAATTCTCCAGGTTTGAGCCATCGTTCCAGCACCAAGCCGTTCCGACAATCGGCTGTATAGTTGAACTCCCCATCCGCGGCGACGCGTCCCAGTAGCTCGACACACTCGAGCCCCTCCGGCTTGAACTCAGGAAGATTCACCTCAAACGACAGGTATGGGACAGGACGATGCATACCGCGCAAGATGCTCGGTTCATGGCCCTCGGCATCAATCTTGACAAAGAAAGGGAGGCCGTGCTCCGCGATTAGCTCGTCCAGCGTGATTGTCTCGACCTTTTTCTTTTGCGCAAAATCGAGGCGCTGCCCAAAACGGCTCTCATCGCCCCTCAACGTCTCGACCCATTTCTGACTCAGAGTGTTCTGCGCACATCCAGGGGCATCGATCCACATAGTTACAACCGTCTTTCTGTCACTCACTGCTTTGTCAACGATGATCACGGGCTTTCTGCGTAATCGGTACTCCAGGAACCTTTGCTTTAGAACCACCTGGTTGACCTCATCCGGATCGACCGCCACCACCGTGGCCCCCAATCTCAGGAAGATATCAGTCTTCTTTCCCTGGTTTGCCCCAACATCAAAGATCAAGTCTCCCTTCCGAAATCCTGTGAGAAGATTGCGGTAGAACTCAACCTCCCTAGATCTATCGTCTATGTATTGCCTATTTGTCATCCGCCAATAGAGATCATATGTAATTGACGCCTTCAACCGCTGATAGAGACCAACTCGTCTGAGTAACGTTTGAATGTGCTGCTTAAGTGCTTGCATGGTTAACCTCTCGTTGTCGGCCCGCGCTAGACGGCACTAAGCATCTTCCCGGATGCTCCGGCCGCCCTGCTTTCGGCGCGGCGGGCCGCGATGGCGACGACGCTCGCCGCTTAATCCGCTAATCTCAAAAAGTCCTATATAGTTTGTCCCAACATTCAAAGGATCAAGTCTCTTTCCCGAAATCCCGTCAGGAGATTGCGGCAGAACTCAACCTCTCTAAACCTAACTATACTTAAAATCTTCCCGCTCTCGGCGATCAGTCTTCAGCAATCAGCGAAGCAATGAGATTTTGGTTTCTGGCTGAAAGCGGATCGCTGACTCGCATGGAGCGGCGCACGTCCCGGCGAAACAAGAAACCGCAGTGCCCCCGGACCCATCAGGGACCGTTAAAGGCAACCGCGCGCTTGACTTTAGTCGGCTTGGCCCGAGATGAAACCCAACGTGCTCGGTGGCAACAGAGCGAAATCCTGTGCGCGACCCCGACGGTCGGGATATTAGGCTTCGCCGGATCACCTCACCCAGCCCCGGCCAACAACTGTGGGTTCGATCAACTGGGCTTCACCCGTACCTGAACGTTTAACCGACACGATCCACATTTCCGCTCACGCCGCGAAAACAAAGTTGGTGGAAGAAGAACAACTTCGTTGAGAGGAACAGACACTTGGCGCGTAAAACAGCCCAAAAATGTCACCTTCTGTGCCGTTTTTTGGCAGTCGTTTTCTAGTTTTTCTCTCCTCCAGCCTTGGCAGGACTTTTGCCAAAGGCAGTCGGCTGCAACCGTGTTCTGAGCAAACAGCCGGTGAGCTGAATCCTCCTATGGGAGTCACGGTAGCGGGCAAGATGCCCAACGCCAATTCGACTTTTCAGAGGAGGACCCTGCCATGAAGATCCGTTTCCCGAGTGCGAACATCTCTGCACTACTTCTTTCGACAGCATTAATGATCGCTGTTGCATTACCTCTGCAAGGCCAGACGGCAGACTCGTACGTGCCTGCGCTGCGGGCCAGTGATGGTGCCGATCTGGGAATCGCGTTGGTGAATCCTACCTTGACGGAAGCCAAAGTGACGCTGACCGCGCGAAGTTACAGCGGGGCGATCATTCAGAGCGACGGTATCACCAATCCCGTCACCCTGACTCTAGCAGCG
>QHXC01000560.1 GCA_003222815.1 Acidobacteriota bacterium
GTTTCAGAAAGGAGACCAATGACACAAGCCTCAACTAGTACGAGCGACCTGAGAGTCGAAGTAGGCGGTCTCAGGATTTTCGTCCGATTCTGGCGTCCGCCCGGAAAGGTCTGCGGGGTGATCACGATGGTTCCCGGCTTCAATTCCCATAGCGGCTACTATGCATGGCCCGCAGAACAGCTCGCCGCGCGCGGTCTCGCCGTCTACACGCTAGATTTGCGCGGCCGAGGACATTCCGACGGCGAGCGCTTCTACGTGGAGAAGTTTGCGGACTATATCAACGACGTCGCCGCCGTGGTGTCGCTTGCGAAAGAACGTGAACCTGGATTGCCCACATTTTTGCTCGGTCACAGCGCGGGCGGTGTCGTCGCGTGCCTCTATACACTGGAGCACCCGGGAGAACTCGCTGGTCTGATCTGCGAGAGTTTTGCTCACGAGATCCCGGCGCCCGATTTTGCACTCGCCGTTTTCAAAGGCCTGAGCCACGTCGCGCCGCATGCGCATATCCTTCACCTGAAGAATGAAATGTTCTCTCGCGATCCCAAGATTGTCGAGATCATGAACAACGACCCGCTCATCGCGCACGAGACGCAACCCACTAAGACGCTGGCAGAAATGGTTCGCGCCGACGAGCGTCTTAAAAAGGAATTTCCGCTCATCACTCTGCCGGTCCTTATTCTCCATGGCACCGCGGACCAGGCTACCAAGCCAAGTGGAAGCCAACGCTTTTTCGATACGGCCGGCTCCACGGACAAAACGTTAAAGCTTTACGAAGGACATTTTCACGATCTTCTGAACGACCTCGGTAAGGAAGTGGTAATGGCCGACATCGGAAATTGGATCGATGCGCACCTTTCCGCGCTCGTCGAGACCAAAGGGAGGACTCAATGATCAGGTTGAAACTATCAGCGATCGTTTTTGTGCCGGTGCTCTTGCTTGCTGTCGGTGGAGCGCAGAACACCAATCCGAATCAACGCCTGACTCCGTCGGAAATCGATTCCATCTCACCAACGGGGGCCGGGGCAGGAACTTCAGGAGTGGGCGGAATCCAGACTCGGGTATTGAAGGGCGATCCGAACAAGACCGGTTTATATACGATCCAATTGACGGTTCCCGCCAATACCAAGATTGAAGCTCATACGCATCCGGATGATCGCGTGGCGACAGTGATCTCTGGAACGTGGCAAATCGGGTATGGGACTGCATTCGACGAAAAGAAACTTAAAGCGCTCGTTCCCGGCAGTTTTTACACGGAGCCGCCCAACGTGGCCCATTTTGCCCGCACAGGAAATACGTCCGTCATGGTGCAGATAACGGGTTACGGACCGACAGGCACAACATATGTCGGTAGAGGCCAGTAAAAATGAAGAAACTGATCGTTATTCTCGTTTTAAGTTTCGCGGTGACGGCGTTGGCCCAAAGCAACAACTATGAATCGCATACCGCGAACTTGAGCGCCGTCAAAATTCACTACCTAAAGGCTGGAACAGGAAAGAAGACGCTCGTACTGATTCATGGGTTCGGCGATACCTCGCATATGTGGATTCCGCTTTTCGACGAGTTCGGAAAGGATTTCACAATTATCGCGCCGGACATGCGGGGCCTCGGCGAGTCTTCACGTCCGATGGCGGGTTACGATAAAAAGACGATAGCTTCTGACATTCATGAACTTGTGAAGAGCCTCGGATTGGAGAAGATCAATCTTGTAGGTCACGACATTGGATTAATGGTGGCCTACGCGTACGCTGCACAATATCCGAATGAAGTAGAAAAACTTGCGTTGCTTGAAGCGCCGATTCCAGGTATCGGTGAGATCTGGGAAAAAGTCTACACGACTCCGGCTCTCTGGCATTTTCATTTCGTCAACAGCCCAATTGCCCTCGAACTCGTCAAGGGTCGCGAACGCATCTTCCTCGAACATTTCTGGCAGACACTTTCGCCGCACCCGGAAACGTTCTCTGAAGCCGACCGCCGGCTTTATGCGAAATCGTATGCGCAGGAAGGCGCAATGCGCGCTGCATTTGAAATGTTCAAAGCATTCAATACTCAGGATGCGGCAGACAACAGAAAGTTTGCTGCCACAAAATTGCCGATGCCGGTGTTAACCATTGAGGGTGATAAAGCGATGGGTGGGGCGCTGGAAGTCCAAGCAAAACTTGTCGCAAATAACGTTATGTCAATCCTGTTGGCAGACACGGGGCACTGGCTGATGGAACAGCGGCCGACGGAAACCAAAGCCGCGTTAAAGAAATTCTTCGTCAATTGATTTATGACAGGCGGTCAAGAAGTCTGTTGATTGAAGCCACGGACGGGTTTGAGTACTGGAACGAGGATGGCGACACGGGAGGGTTTTGGTTCTGTCGGCATTGTGGATCGAACCACGTCACCGTGCTATTGCTGTTGCGTCGATATGCGGAGTCAAAGGGGCGCCGAATACGATCCCATTGCCGGCATTCCAGCCGCCTTCAGGACACGTTCGGTCGAGCAGCTCCGTACCTAGCTCAATTCGAGCAGTGGCCCGCTCGGTTTGACCCCGATGATCTCACAAGGGAAGTGCTGTACCCGGTTCTCGACCGATGCGGGATCAAGCGAACGCCTCGCACGGACGGCTTTCATGCTTTCCGACGGGCGACGAGCAAGTATCTCCGGAAGGCCAGCGGTCTCGAGCTGGCAGCGGTGCAATTAGGCCACAAGCGGATGACGACGACGGATGAACACTACAACGATCGCGATATGGATGATCTGAAGAAGGCGGCTCAACTCGTCGAAGGTGCGTTTATTTCGAGTTTTGCCCCCGATTGCTGATTTTGCCCCCGATTTTTTGAAGGACTTAGATGA
>QHXC01000389.1:0-32683 GCA_003222815.1 Acidobacteriota bacterium
AACAGCCGCCTTATCACTGAAATACTGGTGCGTTATTTGAAGGATTCGCTCGAGAAGGGGCCCGTGCCCGATGATGTTGTCGTAGGCTATCGCGGCGGTTACCTGCCTAACGAGCGCCGCCAGATCGAACGTGGATTGCGGGACGGCAGAATTCGCGGGGTGGTTTCGACCAATGCGCTGGAACTCGGCATCGATATCGGCAGCCTCGATGTGGCCGTGCTTGCAGGTTATCCGGGCACCATCGCTTCAACCTGGCAGCGCATGGGGCGTGCCGGCCGGCGCAGCGGAATGTCGGTGGCGGTGCTGGTGGCTTCGAGCACACCGCTTGATCAATTCATCGTCTGTCACCCGGAATATTTTTTGAGCCAGCCGCCGGAAATGGGCCTCATCAATCCGGAAAACATTCATATTCTGATCAGCCATCTCCAATGCGCAACGTTCGAGCTGCCGTTCGCGTCGGATGAGTGCTTTGGCGGTCATGATGTTTCCGAGATCCTGGATTTTCTTTGCGAGCGCGGCTTCATACATCGTGCGGGAAGCAAGTGGCATTGGACGAGCGATTCGTATCCGGCCGATTCGATCTCTTTGCGAAGCATAAGCTCAGATAACTTTGTCATCGTTGAAACTACCGGCGAATCTCGCGTTATCGGGGAAGTGGACTACACGAGCGCGTTCTCCACTCTTCACGAGAAGGCGATCTATTTGCACCAGGGCCGGCAGTACTACGTGCATCAGCTCGATATTGTCGAGCGCCGCGCTTATGTGAAGCAGGTGGACTCCGATTACTTCACGGAGGCGATCACCTACACCAAGGTAAAGATCCTCGAGACCATGGAAGCCGCGGCAGAACACAACCACGGAGAAGTGCACGTTCTGCATCAAGTGGTGGGCTTCAAGAAGCTGAAGTTTTTCACGATGGAGAATGTCGGCTCAGGCGATTTGAATCTCCCGGCGCAGGAGATGCATACGACTTCTTATTGGGTAACGATCCCTCGCGAAATCTTCGAATCGTTGCCCTATTCGCCAACGGAGCGCTTGAACGGATTACACGGCCTGGCGTACGCGCTGGCGCATCTTTCATGCGTCTTCCTGATGTGCGATCGCCGCGACATCGGTTCAGCCGTCGATACCGGTATCGAAAGCGCAACGTTCCATCCGTCGCTTTTCATCTATGATAACTTCCCGGGCGGCGTCGGCCTGAGCCGTCCGTTGTATGAGATTCGAGAACAAGTACTCAGCGCCACGCACCAGCTCATTCGTTCCTGTTCGTGCGACGATGGCTGCCCATCTTGTGTAGGTCCAACCGCCACGGCCAAAGAAGTTGCCCTGGCCATTCTGAATTCCTTGAACCATGCCTGACTTCGGGAAAGCCCTAAAGCATTTGAAGACAGTGCGAGACCCTCACGCGGCTTTCGGCCACCCTATCCCAAGCGGAGAGGGTGCATTGCCAGATCCCTCTCGCTTTGGGAGAGGGTGGCGCGAAGCGCCGGTTGAGGGTCTCGCTATCGCAGATCAGTTACAATTTTTGCGAGTTCGTTGGCAAAAGCAGGCCATGAAATCCACGGTTGAAGTTTCCGAACCCCTTCCTTCCGGTCAAATCGAATCCACACCGTTCGGTTCGCACTACGTTGTGCAAACCATGTATCCCCATGACTACGTCCACGGGAAAATCCGTCTCAGCCGTTTCTCGGGCGCCGATCTCGAAAGCCTCATTTCCCTGATGCGTGAGAAAGCGGCTGTCCCCCCTCGCGAGAGGATTGTATTTCTGGACACTGAGACGACAGGCTTGCAGGGCGGATCGGGTATGTGTCCTTTCCTGGTCGGGACCGGCTACTTCGCGGGCGACGAGTTCCACCTGCTCCAGTATTTCATCCGCGACTTCGACGAAGAGCCCTCCATGCTGTACACGCTCGGCGAGTTGCTCGGGCGCTTCGATCTTGTCGTCACCTATAACGGCACCGCATTCGATGTTCCTCTGCTCGAGACCCGATTCACACTCGCCCGGCTCGACAGCCCCTTTCACGGCATGTCTCATCTGGATCTTCTCTTTACGACGCGCCGGTTGTGGAGAAACGGTCACGGCAGTTGCCGGCTGGCCGCTCTAGAACGTGAGATGATCTCGTTCCTGCGTGGGGCTGATATACCTGGTTCCATGATTCCGCGTGTATATTTCGATTACATCCAGCACCGGCCGAACGTCGCGCTGACGAGCGTTTTCAGGCACAACGTTTACGATGTGGTGTCTCTGGCTGCGCTGACCATACATGCATGCGACCGCGTCACACTCGAGCCTGCGCCGCTGGATGACCCGTTGGATCTTTACTCGCTTGGCCGCATCCTCGAATACTCGCGCGAATGGCGCCGGTCGATCCAGCTTTACGAGATGGCCCTTGCCAGTGGCCTTGCCGAACCTGTCCGTAAAAGAACCCTCGAAAATCTTTCGATCGTCTTCCGTCGAGCCGGTGATCATGAACGCTCCCTGGAAATCTGCGCGCAGTTGATGGCGTACCCGGAATTCAGCATGACCGGATATGAGGGCGCAGCTATCTATTACGAGCATGGTCGCGGCGACCTGGAGAATGCGCAGCGGGTCCTGAAGGAAGCCCTCGGGCGTGCCGAGAGCCAGCGCGCGAGAACGGTATTGAAAGCGCGTTGGGATCGGCTGCAGCAAAAGGTTATCCGGTACGAATAGGGGTCCGGGATCAGGGATTGGGGAGTCAGCCGGTCATGGGATTCTTTGTAAACAGCTCCACGATATAGTCCGTCAAGCAATCATAGAGAAGCTTCTGGAATGTCCACGGGAACTGTGAGCTTTGCAGGTCTCTTTCAGCAAGTGTGATCCGGTATTCTGGTGAGAGCACACTCGCCATCTTGGAGCGGATACAGAGCTCGACTCCATCATCCTTTTCGTGAGCGGCGAACTCGAAAAAAGGGTGTTCGTATTTCCCGAGTTCCTCCAGAACCCGTGCCAGCGAAGACATGCTCCCTTGATCCCTGCCCCCTACCTGTCCTTCTTTAGAAACAAGTGCACCATCCATGTGCACAGCGCCAGGGTTCCCAGAACCGAAGCGATGGCGAGCGCCCACTGAAAGATGCCGAGGACTATCCTCATCTCACACCGTCTTGTCTTCGGAGTAGCAGAGATCCTCGACAGGGCAGCCGGCGCATTTCGGCCGAATGGCGGTGCACTTCGACCGGCCGTGGTAAATGAGCAGGTGCGCTAACAGGATCCACTTGTCTCGAGGAACCAACCGCATCAAGTCTTCCTCGATCTTGTCGGGACGTGATTCCTTGGAAAAATCCAAACGGCGCGACAGCCGCTGTACATGGGTGTCCACCACGATGCCTTCGGCCTTTCCAAACGCCACGCCCAGAACCACATTCGCGGTTTTCCGCGCAACTCCCGGCAGCTTCAGAAGCTCTTCCATCGTTTCGGGCACCTCGCCGTGATGTTGGTCGGCAATGATCCTGCATGCGCCCTGGATACTTCTGGCCTTGTTCCGGAAAAATCCGCTGGAGTGGATCATGGATTCTAATTCCGCCGTGTGCGCTTTAGCGAACTCTGCGGCAGTCTTGTATTTGCGGAACAGCGCGGGTGTAATGGTGTTGACCATCTTGTCCGTGCTTTGGGCCGAAAGGATCGTCGCCGCCAGAAGCTGGAGGGGATTTTCGTGGTCCAATGCACATTTCGCGTCCGGGTAGGCCGCTTCAAGCCGCTCGATGATCCGCGCCACGCGGAAAAACTTAGTCTTTCGAGGCGCCGGACTTGGAGGAGCTGTCCCTTTTGCCGGTTTTCGCGGTGATGGATTTGTCAGTGCTGCCTTCTTTGTTGCCATTGGAGGAGCTCTCTTTGCCATCTTTCTTTCCGTCCTTCGGCGATTCCGTTCCTTCGCCTGGGGACTTTCGGCCATAGTCGGTAACGTACCAGCCGGTTCCTTTGAACTGAAAGCCTGACGCGGAAATCAGCTTCGTCAAGGCGCCTCCACACCCTTTATGCTTTTTGAGAGGCTTGTCCGAGAACTTCTGGATAACTTCGATCGTGTTTCCGCATTTTGAACATTCGTACTCATAGATAGGCATGCCGCTTTAATAGCATAAGTGTCAGGAATCTGGAAACAGGCTCGTGAATTTCGGGACGGAGGTGAAGATGGGTAGGAACGCGGGCTAAAGCCCGCGTCCGGAGTTTGGACATTTTTCGAGGTTGCGCAAAAAACTCCCCTTGGCGAAGGAGGGGTGGCCGCGCCATCAAGAATTGCTCCCGTTCCTTTGAAAGGCGCGGCCGGGGGTGGTTGGTTCAAGCAACCACTGATTTTCTGGACCAACACCACCCCGAAGGTGTGAATTAATTGTGATAAGGCGTTATTCCCCTCCTTGCACCACCGCAAGGAGGGGTGGCTGCGTCATCAAAGAAAATTTGGCGAAGCCACCGAAGCAGACGCAGCCGGGGTGGTTTTCCTTTTGGATTCATCGGAAAACCACCCCGGCCTCGCGATAAGCGGATGCTTCGCGATATTTTCTGAATCGCTCGGCCACCCCTCCTTGCAGTGATGCAAGGAGGGGAATAGCGCTTGATTCCAATTTTTTCACAGCTTCCCCGTCTGCGCCTTCAAAGGTGGCTTCGCAGCATTTTATTGAGGGCGCAGCCACCCCTCCTCAGCTGAGGAGGGGAATTCGGACTCACGTTTCGCTTCCACGACATACCCGCGGACGAAGCTTGAAGTTGAAGGCATCGATGCTATTGCTATTGACCAAGAGTTCCCCAAAATGTCCAAACTCCAGTCGCGGGCTAAAGCCCGCGTCCGCATTCGACAAATAAAGAGCGAATTATTCCGCCGTCCCGAAATTCAAACTGACCCACGGCTGTTCCTTATCTGCCCACTATGTGTCCATAGGTAACAAGTCGATTTCCACTAGCCTCGTGTTTTCTGTGGCTTGGTCTGGCATTTGGATTGCCGCACAACAGGGAATGCAGTATCGGATCAAGGTCCTGATTGTAGAGGACGATAACGCGATGGCGCAGATGTGCGCAAAGTTGATCCGGCGAAGAGGCCATTCCGCGGTGATCGCATGTTCTTCCCAGGACGCTTTAGCCATCGTGCGGATGGCCGGGGACATCGACGTGGTGATTTCAGACGTAAAGATGCCCTATATGGACGGCATTCAGTTGATGGGCCGTCTTCGCGCCATTGACGGCGGGCTGCCCATTATCCTTATGACTGGCTATGCCAGTATCCTCGGTCCGAATCAGGCTGTAGCCCTTGGCGCTGCGGACTGCCTCACGAAGCCTTTCGATTCCGAAACTCTCCTCGGCAGTGTCGAGCGCGCCTTTCGGATGAAGCATCCCCAAGCCGCCCTCGAATAAGATTCCGAAACAACTGTTCGTTTGGTGATTGCTATACTGTCTGGAATGCTGGAGGAGATCCGTTCTATCCTGACGAAAATTGGTGAAGATCCCACACGCGGCGGTCTTATCAATACGCCCAGGCGGGTGGACCGCGCCTTAAGATTTCTCACCAGTGGATACAGGATGAACGCGGATGAGGTTTTAAACGGGGCGTTGTTTGAGGTGGCGTACGATGAGATGGTCATTGTCAAGGACATCGAGTTATTCAGCCTTTGCGAACACCACCTGCTTCCTTTCTTCGGAAAATGCCATGTAGCTTACATACCGAACGGCCGCATCGTTGGTCTGAGTAAGATTCCGCGGCTGGTGGATATGTATGCGAGACGGCTTCAAGTCCAGGAACGTCTGACGACGCAAATTGCCGAAACGATCGACACCAAGATCAACCCCAAGGGTGTGGCGGTGGTCATCGAGGCCCAGCACCTGTGCATGATCATGCGTGGAGTGGAAAAGCAAAATTCGGTTGCGGTCACCAGTTCTATGCTCGGCGCTTTCAAAGACCTACAAAACACTCGAAGCGAATTCCTCAACCTGATTCATAAGCGCTAGTACATCGGTAAATGATTTCTTCCGTTATCTTCGACCTCGATGGGACTTTAACCAATATTCCCAGCCCGTGGCGCTACGTCCATGAGCGGCTGGGCCTCTGGCAAGACACGGCGTGCGGTTATCTGGACGAATGGCTCTCCGGCAAGATTTCCTACGAAGAGTTTTGCAGGCGGGATACGAACTTGTGGAACGGGAGAACCGTCGATGAGATTCATGCTTTGCTCGATGAAATCGATTTCAACCGCCATGTCCCCGCCGTCGTTGAGCGTCTCGTGGCGGCCGCGACTCCATCGATCATCATTTCTTCAGGTTTCCGGTATGTGGCCGCGAAGATCCAGTCCCAGTGCGGCTGGCATCCCTTATTGATTTACGCCAATGAACTGGTTGACGGACCAAGCGTCCGCATTCATGTATCGGGCGATTTCGGAAGTCCGATTTCGAAAAAGGCTTTGGCGTGGCGAGCTCTCAAACTTGTGGGTTCAGCGCCCGCTGAAAGCCTTGTCGTGTCCGATACAACGCGTGACCTCGAGCAATTGCGCGAGTGCCGCCACCAGTTGCTTGTTCGTGAAGAAGACGATCTGCTTCGTGTGAACGACTACTTATGAGTGATGATCTCAAAAAACAAGCTGCGCTGGCCGCTCTTGATGAGATTCGCAATGGCATGATTGTGGGGCTTGGCACCGGCTCCACGGCCGCCCACTTCATCCGCGGGAAATCGACATCACTGTGGATGGCGCCGATGAAGTTTCGCCGGAATTGGACCTCATTAAAGGGCTTGGCGGCGCCTTGGTCCGCGAAAAGATTGTCGTGCACGCGTCGAAGCGGGTAGTCATCGTTGTGGATGAGACAAAGCTCGTCGAGCGGCTTGGCGCCAAAACTGTGATTCCGGTAGAAGTTATTCCTTTCGCGATGGACCGCGTCATTCTTCAGCTAAAGCGACGGGGCGGAGAAGCTCGCCTTCGCGGGAAAAATGGCAATCCTTTCCTTTCCGACAACGGCAATGCCATCCTGGATTGGAAGCATGGTGTGATTGATCAGCCCGCGGTTCTGGAAGGGCAATTGAAGGCGATCCCGGGTGTGCTGGACTCCGGGATCTTCGCCAACGTCGCGCAATGCGTGGTCGTTGCCGGCGCCTCCGGTATTAGAAAAATAGAAAAAATGGGGATGTAGAAAACAGCCGCGATCATGGCGGCGGCCCATTCGCGTCATTCGCGGCTAAAAGACTCACCGCAGGCGGGCGCTTCGGATGACTTGTTCGAAAATCGGCTGATAGGCGGGAAATTCGTCTTCCGGCGCGACAAACACCATATAAAAGAGGCTCTGGTAGTAGAGGCGCGTCACAACCCATACCACTTCGGAAGAATCCGTCGTGTTCGATTTGCCGATGATCACGGTGCGCAGTCCCGGCTCGTCACTGACAAGCGTTTGTACCTGTGCGCCGGGGACGATGCGCAGCGATTGATTGCGCTGGCGCAGGAACACAATGAGCCGATTCGTCGCCTGCTCGAGCGTGAGTGCCCGGTCGGGGACAGAAATATCGAAGAGATCGAACAAGATGCCGCGAGTAATATCCGCGCCGACTACGCCGTCAACGGGAGCAATGATTGCGCCGTTGCGTCCATTACCGGTCACCTGCCAGCCCGAGGGAAATCCGAGGCGGTAATAATCCTGTGGGTGCACAAAGACGCTCGAGATCGCATCGCTTGGCGCGGTCTCGGGTATTTCCTTGTCGGACGTGGGATATGCCAGCTTCAACAGCGTGGTGCGAAACACTCGAAACTCCGGGCCGGCGTGTGCAAGCCGCTGCCGGGGCGAACTTAGACGGTCGATTTCGTCCGCGATTTGAGATGAGAGATTTTCCGATTGCGGATGATTGAAAACGACAAAGCGCGCTTCGGCCAGCAGGCGAACCGCCATCAGATTTGCCTCAAGCTCCTGGTCCCGGCTGTATCGTAGAAACGGAGCGTCGGCTCCGAAAGAAATACCGAGTTTCGTGAGTTGATCCTTCCAGGCATCGATGGTCGGCAATCCGGCGGCTATGGAGATCGGGGACTGCACGAGGAGCTGCCGCGAGAGTTGAGCCGTTCCGTGTCGTGCGGCAACGTGTCCGATTTCATGCGCCAATATTGCGGCCAATTCATCCTCGTTCCCGGCGACCTCGATCAAGCCGCGATTCACATAAATTGATCCACCGGGAAAACCCAGCGAGTTGATTTCTTTCGAATTGACGATACGGAATCTGTACTGGACACCCGCGACCGACGGACTCTGCCCGATACGTTGGCCGATGAATTGGAAATACCTGTTGAGATTGGCTTCCCGTATAACCTGCAGCGTTCGCTCAGCCTCTTTTGAAGCCTCCAAACCAATCTCAACGTCTTGCCCTTGTGAAAAGAAATTGATGCCCTGCCCGCTCGTCAGGAGCACGAGTAACCCCAGCACGAGGATCCGCATGAGCAGATATTTTAGGGGAACCGGACACAAAAAGCATTCAGAAGAGGGATCAAGGGTCAGGGATCAAGGGTCAGGGATCTCAGGGACAGTGATCTGGTCCCAGCGTTGGACCATTTTTCATTTAAACCTTGACGTAGACCTCATCTCCCCGCACGTCACACTCAAACACCTTCGCGCGGTCACGCTCGCGCCGGCAGGTCCCGTCTTCAAGCCGGACGTGCCACCCATGCCAGCTGCAGATCACCTCGCCGGCTTGCATGACTCCTTCGCTAAGAGGGAACCCGAGGTGGGGGCATAGGTCTTCGATGGCGTGAATGCGGTCGTTCCAACGGAAAAGCGCGAGGTCCAGACCGTCGGCTTTCACGGCGTGCCCCAACCCTTCGGTCGGCAGTTCGGATAAATCTGCAACCTTTACCCACTTGTCAGGCACGCGTCCCTCCCGCATCCTAATGTTATACTTTGAGGTCATTTTCGTTGGAGAAGGAGTTCGCTGGGTGAAATCGGAAACGAAGAGCCGGACAGCGAGACGGATGCAAGGTGTTCAGGGCGAGGCTGCATTCGAGATGCTCAGCCGAGCCAACGAGTTAGAGCGCCAAGGCCGAAGCATCATCCATCTGGAAATTGGCGAGCCCGACTTCGATACGCCCGAACCCATTCTCAATGCGGGGATCGATTGGCTAAAAAGAGGCGCCACGCATTATTCTCCAACGCCCGGACTACCCGAGCTCCGGGAGGCCGTGGCGCGTCATCTGTCATCGCGCCATTCCGCAGAAATCGATCCGGGGAACGTCATCATCAGCCCTGGCGCCAAGATGGCGATCTTCGCGGTCATCCATTCAGTTATCGATCCAGGGGATGAGGTCATCTTTGCCGATCCCGGTTATCCAGCCTACGAAGCCGCCATACGAATGGCGGGCGGCAAGTCGGTGCCGGTTCAACTCGAGGAAGCCAATGAGTTCCGGTTGAGTCTGGAAGAGGTGGCCCGGCGGATCACACCTCAAACAAAGATGATTGTGATCAATTCGCCGCAGAATCCGACCGGTGGCGTTCTGACCCTCGAGGATCTCCAGCGATTGGCGGACCTCGCTCGTCGAGACGACCTGCTGATTCTCTCGGACGAGATTTATTCGGATATATATTACGCCGATCCTCCGGCGAGCATGCTGGACATCGCCAGCATTCTCGATCGCCTCTTTCTTGTGAACGGTTTTTCAAAGACGTTCGCAATGACGGGGTGGCGGCTCGGCTATGTTGTCGTGCCGGCGGACATTTTTCGAACGGTGGACCTCTTCGTTAATAACAGTATTTCAAGCACGGCGACGTTCACCCAGCGCGCTGCACTCGAAGCGTTTACTCCAAACACCTGGAAGGCCGTCAATAAAATCGTTCGGGAATTCGAGAGACGCCGGGATGTCTTTATAGACGGACTGAACAGGATTGCCGGTATCCGATGTTTAAAGCCGCTGGGGTCGTTCTACCTGTTTCCGAACGTCAGCGCGCTGGGTATGCCCAGCAAGGAAATCGCCGATCGATTGTTGGATGAGGCTGGTGTCGCCGCTCTGCCCGGGACCGCGTTTGGCCGATACGGCGAAGGCTATCTGAGGTTCTCTTTTGCAAATTCTCTGACCAACATTGAGACTGCCATTGAAAGAATCGATAAATTTGTGACAAACCTCCCATGAGGATTTTGGATTTCGGATTGCGGATTTCGGATTTAGGGAACGCCGTTGGCCGCGCCGTGGCTCCCAAATCCGAAATCCGCAACGAAATCCGAAATTTCTTTCTATGTCTTCGTTCAAAGTTCTCCTGCTTGACGGCATTGATCCTGCCGGTATCGAGCTTATACAGCAGACCGGCTCGATCACGGCGCTCGTCCACGACAAGATTTCCCGGCAGAAACTCCTCGAGAGCATTTCTGAGATAGACGGCCTTGTGGTGCGGAGTGCCAGTGGATAACGTTGACGTCAATGCCGCCACCGAACATGGTGTTTTGGTGATGAACTCGCCGGGCGGTTCCACGACGACGACGGCGGAACACACGATCGCCATGCTCTTCGCGCTGGCGAGAAACATTCCCCAGGCATACGAGACGCTGAAGGACCACCAGTGGGAGAAGAGCAAATTCAAAGGTGTGGAGTTGGCAGGGAAAACGCTCGGCGTGATCGGCCTTGGC
The DNA here is from genome assembly GCA_003222815.1 of Acidobacteriota bacterium. Taxonomy (GTDB): domain Bacteria; phylum Acidobacteriota; class Terriglobia; order 20CM-2-55-15; family 20CM-2-55-15; genus 20CM-2-55-15. The sequence goes on from QHXC01000389.1 coordinate 10,581, forward strand.
CGGATCGGCAGTGAAGTCGCTCGGAAGTGTCAGGCTATCGGAATGAAGGTCATCGCTTACGACCCGTACATCAACACCGACGCTCATCTTTCGAGTGGATTGGCGCTGGTAGAGATCGATCAGATTTTTGACCAGGCCGACTTTATTACCGTCCATGTCCCGCTCACCGAAGCCACGCGCAGTCTGATCAACCAGACCACCATTTCGAAGATGAAAGACGGCGTCCGCCTTTTGAATTGCGCTCGGGGCGGCATCATTAACGAGAAAGATCTGTACGAGGCGATAAAGAGCGGGAAGGTCGCCGGGGCTGCATTCGACGTCTTTGAAACCAAGCCGAACATTCAATCACCGCTCCTGGAGCTTGATAACTTCATTGCGACGCCGCATTTGGGAGCATCGACGGTCGAGGCCCAGCGCAAAGTCTCAGAAGATATCTGTCGCCAGGTTTCCGATTACCTCTTGAAGAACACTGTTCGTGGTGCACTCAATTTTCCGCAGATCGAAGTGGGCCAAGTCGAGCGCTACCAGCATTTCGTGGATCTAGCCGCGCGCCTGGCAACATTCATTTCTCAAATTTGCGACGGACGCATGCAGACGGTTTCGATCCACTACTCCGGCGAAGTCTGCGACATGAATCTGAACTACCTGACATCCATCGTTGTGCGCAGCTTGCTCGTGCCAGTCCTCGGTGAGGGTGTAAACTTGATCAACGCCATGCACGTTGCAAATCGGCGTGGAATCAAGGTTCAGGAAACGAGGATTCGTTGATGGTTATCCTCTCGAAGTTGTGCCGCGCGGCAACATGATCTTCTTCACCAACGACGACAAGCCTGGTGTGATCGGCGGCATCGGAACCGTTCTCGGAAAGTGCAACGTGAACATAGCGGGAATGCATTTGGGACGCGAGCGCCAGGGTGGAAGAGCTTTAGCGCTTCTGCTCGTCGATGATCCGGTTCGAACCGAAGTGATCGAGCAGGTGCGCAAGCTCGCCAACATTTTGTCAGCGAAAGTTGTGAGAGTGTAGAGAGGCGATTTCGGATTGCGGATTTCGGATTTAGGGAACAGCTTCGACTCGGCTGTCCCCTAAATCCGAAATCCGAAATCCGCAATCCGGAATCGGATCTTATTTTGTTATCCCATTTCTTAGTCTTGCTCCTTGCCGCCTCATCCGTCCTGACCGGCCGTGTGACCGATCCTCAGGGAAGACCGATCGCCGGCGCAACGATCCGTTCTCACCCCGAAGAGGGCCGAACAGCCGAAACCATAACGGATGGCCGCGGTACGTTCCGCCTCGAAGTAAAAGGTCAGTTTCGGCTCGAGATTCGTCATCCGCGATACCGCACTCTCGAATCTTCCGAGATTTCACTTTCGAGCGAGGACGTCTATCAAGCCGACATTCCACTGCTTCCCGGCAATCCTGACGACGTCGAAACCGTCGACCTGCAACTCGAATCGATTGCCGATCCGGAAAATCGTGGGGAACCGACGGTCCGCGAGGGTTTACCGAAATCGGACCGTCTGTTCGGCCTGCGCGGCGGCGTCAACATTACGGGAATCGCGGAGGGCTCCGGCCAGCGATGGGTGGCGCAGTCGGGCAACGTGTTCACCAGCTCATCGATAGCGACCACGGTAGCCGAAACGTCAGACTTTTCCGCAGAACTTGGCGATACCGCCGGCGACGACGACGCGCTTCCGGCGGGCGATACTACATTTCACGGAAACATTCACTATTTCCACCGCGACAACTGGTTCAATGCCCGAAATTTTTTCGATCCACCCGAAACGCCCATTCCGCCTTTCAAGTACCACTTCTTTGGCGGCGATGCCGGAGGCCTGGTTCGCGAAGGAACATACTTTTATTCGCAGTATTGGGGGCTCCGCATCCGGCAATCCATTACGCGTGCGGCGACGGTACCCGACCCCGTCTGGTTGTCCGGTGACTTTTCTTCGTTGGCGGAAGCGCTCGTGGATCCCGAGACTGGATTTGCTTTTCCCAGGAATCGCATTCCTTCCAGCCGGATTCATCCGAAGGGTCTGGCGCTGGCGCGGCTTTTCCCATCGCCTAACGTACCCGGTGCGACGATTCAAAACTATCGCGCTGTGGGTAAGCTCGAGACCGCAGCCGACGCGTTTGGCATTCGCTTTGACCGCCGGCTGACCTCGGCGGATGAAGCTTTCCTGGAGTATCAGGTCAGTCGTGATACAACGGACGATCCCTTCAATCTATTAAGCGGGATTACCAATCTTCCTTCGTTTGGAGTTCGCGACGCGCTCCAAACGCATACCGCTCGCATCAACGACACGCATGTGTTCTCGCTTGCCCTGATTAATCAGTTGCGCTTCTCGATGAGCTACTTGAAGCAACCGAGAACGATTCTTGGAGAGGCCGCGGCGACGCCGGCAATTTTGATGACCGGCCTTTCGAATCTCGGTCATGCGACCAATCTGCCTCAGGAGCGGCGCAATCGCAGTTTTGAGCTGCTCAACGATGTTTCATGGCAGCACGCGTCCTCCGCGACGAAGTTCGGAGCCGTCGTGCGCTATCTTCCGTTCCACGCTTCGCTGGATTTGTTTACTCGGGGGCAATTTCAGTTCACCGGCGGCATATTCTCCGAGCACCCTTTTGCCAATTTGCTGCTTGGTTTGCCGACGAACGCACTTCGCATGCAGGGAAGCACGACGAGAGACTTCAGAACGCGGACGTCGAGTTTTTACATCCAGCATGAGTGGCGGCCAATGCGGCTTGTCTCGTTGAATCTTGGCATGCGTTACGACTACCAAACACCGTTCCGCGAAGCGAATGGGCGGGTCGCCAATTTCAACGCGGCCACCGGTGCGCTCGAATCCTTACCCAAAACGCTCTACCAACCGGATCGCAACAACTGGGCGCCTCGCGCCGGAGTATCGTGGCAGCCTTTCGGAAATGTGGTGGCCCGGGCTGGATACGGTATTTTTTACGATACCCTGGCTGTTGGCGACAGCCTGTTCTTGTTGGGTCTGAATCCCCCATTCGTTCGCTTCGACGTGAGGAACAATGGGCCTGTGCTGCCGCAATTCGATCTTGGCAATGTCTTCAACGAGAACTCTCCGACCGTGCAGCCCAGCATCTTTTCGACTTCGAAACAACTGGCGAACCCATACATCCAGCACTGGAGCGCTTCTCTGAATGTGCCAGTCCGGGGCGACCTGCTCGTCGACCTGTCGTATTTCGGCCAAAAAGGGACGCGGTTGCGAAGGCAGCTCAATCTGAATCAGCCGGTAGCCGGTCCCGCAGGTTCCTTGGACGAGCGCCGGCCATACGCAGGATTTAAGAACATCTTTCAATTCGAGACGAGCGCATCGTCGATCGCCCATGCCGCGGAAGTCCGTGCAGAGCGCCGGTTCCACGCGGGTTTGGGATTCGTTGCGGCGTACCGGTTTTCAAGATTGATCGATGATGCGACACTGATCAGCGTCCTTCCCCAAGACTCACACAACCTTCGAGCAGAGCGAGGTCTGGCGGACTTCCACATGAAGCACCGCCTGGTCTTTTCAACAACATACAATCTGCCCTCACGCCGGTTCATTAAGGGTTGGCAGGTGCAGGGCATTGGTACACTGCAATCGGGAACGCCGCTATCGGCCGTTCTGGGAGCCGATATCGCGGGCACCGGAAGCCCGATCGTGAACCGCCCGAACCTTATCCACGATCCGAATATCTCGAATCCGACCACCACTCGTTTTTTTGATCCGAGTGCATTCCAGATTCCTGCAGCCGGAACGTTCGGCAACAGCGGACGGAACGTCATCGTGGGTCCCGGCATCCGAAACGTCGACATGGCGCTCATGCGCAGCTTGCGGCTTTCGGATTCGACACGGGGCCAGTTCCGCGCAGATTTTTACAACGTATTCAACAATTCGAACTTCGTGGCGCCGCCGTCGATGCAGAACTTCGCGGATTCTCCTGATTTCGGTGCTTTGTTTGTTGCCCGCTCTGCGCGAATCGTCCAACTTGGATTAAAATTCTTATGGTGAAGAATTTTTTAGTAATTCCGCTCATTCTCTTGCTGGCGCAGAAGCCTGTCAAAAAGCCGGACGTCCATCCGGATTTCCAGTTCGGCTCGTACCCAACTTCCCGGCAGGCCGAAGAACTGCTAAAGGACGACCTGGCACGGGAGATCCTGGTGGCGTATCACGCGGGCTGGTCGGTCGATAAAATTGCCAAGACCTTGAAGGTTTCAGTCTCGGATGTCTCCAAGGTATCCGACAAGCTCGAGGACGAGCGCCTGGTGGGCCGTGCATCGGACTATGACGTACGTCCAATCATGCCGGTCATCCGCGAGCGCGACTACGATCGAGTGAAAGACAGTTTGCGCCGGCATACGCAGGAATTCACGAAACTGCTGGTCGACAATTGGAAGGACGTCGAGGCGATGGTCAGCTCGCTGGAAGGCGCCAAAGGCATTCCAAGGGATCGCCTGATGTACGAGACGGTCGTTTCCGGCATCATGCTCGGCGGCATGGTCGACGCGTTTTTCGAGGACAAGACTCTGATGCTTCGCTACGCGAGTCTGCCGGGTATCGCATCGTCACCATTGGAAACACTTTGCCTGACGAAAAGCTCAACCCCGACGATCTGCGTGGCAAAGATACGGTGTTGGAAGAGGCGGACGCGCGCCGCTATCGTACGTTCATCAGCGTGCTGTCGCGAGACAAACTGCTGCCATATTTCAAGAATAGGCGAGACGAGTTTTTGAAACTCGGAACCCAGATTGAATCGGGCAGGTACAACGCATTCGCCGAATTTTTCGCCTGGTACTACTTTTCCATCGCGAATGGAGCCACGGCGGCCCTCGTCGCCGATCACCGGATCACTGCGCCGGAGAAGCTCTATACCTACGCGGTGAGGGTTCCCCAGTAAAATTTCGGCTTTCGAGTAGATTAACCTATCATGCGGCGGCCGGTGAGGGGAGCGGGAGCCGGATCGTGAAAACAGACCCGATGCCGGGTTCGCTTTCGCATAGAATTGTGCCGTGATGAGCTTGAACGATGGCTTGGGCAATCGACAATCCAAGACCACCGCTCTGGGTTTCAACCGTGCCGGTCTGAACGACGCGAAAAAATCGCTCAAAGATGCGGGGAACATGCTCTTTGGCGATGCCGACTCCTTGATCGTGAAACTGAATCCGAACGTCCGCGCCGGCGGTGAGTGTGATCCGCAGTCGAGTGCCGGACGGCGAGTATTTGATCGCATTGTCAATGAAGATCAAGAAGAGTTGCCGCAGGAAAGCGGCATCGCCGCGGAAAAGGACGTCGTGCTGCAGTTCGCGCTCAATGCGGATCTGCTTGTGGTTGGCCAGCGGGGCCGCCAAACCGCAAGACTCTTCTAAGACTTCTTCCAGATATAGAGGTTCGGTGGCCAGGCGGAGCTGGCCCGCGTCCGCCATGGACAGCGTGAACAAGCCATCCACAATGCGGCTCAGCTTTTTTAGTTCTGCATCGATGACTCGCGCGGCGCTTTCGTACTCGGCCGTGGTTCTGGGCCTTGCCAGCAATAGTTCGGTTTCTCCTCGAAGCACCGAGAGCGGCGTCCGCAACTCATGCGATGCGTCGGAAACGAATTGGCGAAGCTGTCCGACGACCAAGTCGAGCCGGTCGAAGAGCCGGTTAAATGTCATTGCCAGGAGCTGAAGCTCGTCTTCACTGTGTCGATCCAGTGATGACGCTGGGTTGAACCCGGCTTCAGAGTGCGATAACTGATGAATCCTGTTCGAGGCCTGCCGGGTCAATTCCGCGACCGGCCGAAGGCTGCGATTGGCGTAGAAGCCGGATACTGCGGCCGTCAACAGAAGACTTGCCGGAAACAGAATGAAAGCGAAATGCCGCAAGGTCTCCAGCGCAGATTCTACGTCTCGCGTGGATGCTCCAACGGCAAGCAGCCATTTCTGATTTCCTGCGCTAAAAGGGATCATGACTGCTCGAATCTCACCTGTATTGCGCATTCGGACAGTCTGAAAGGCAGGTTGGCCGGCAACTGCCGGATTCATGATCAAAGGTAATTCCGTCTCCAGGTTCTTGGAGTGCTGTAGGATTCGGCCTGAGACGTCGAGCACTTCAAAATATTCGTCAGCGATATCGAGCTGATCGACGTCCTTGTCCTCGGGATCGACGATCAGATCGGCGACGATCGGCGCGGCGATCTCTTTGAGTCTGCGGTCGAGTTGATCACGTACAACTCGTTCGAACATGAGATAGAAACCGATGTAGGACAACGCCAGCAGAACTCCGACAACAGCGCAGAACAGAAGCATCATGCGGAGACGTATGGATCGTCCTCGGATCATTCCGCAACCTTCAAACAGTAGCCCACTCCGTGCACGGTGTGGATGATCTTCGAGTGTCTTTCGCCTGAAATCTTCTGACGCAACCGGTTGATGTAGACCTCGACGAGATTTGTCTCACTGTCGAAGTGAGTGTCCCAAACGTGTTCGACGATCTCCGTGCGAGAGGCCACATCCGGCGCCCGGCTCAACAGAAATTCGAGCAGCGCGAATTCCTTGGCAGTCAGCGCTATCGTTTGGCCGGAGCGGGTCACCCGGCGGCGGTGGCGGTCGAGCTCGATGTCCGCATATCGAAGCACGGGGCCGCTCTTGTTGAGGCGGCGTCGAACCAGCGCGCGTACACGAGCAAGCAACTCGGCCACCGCAAATGGTTTCGTCAGGTAGTCGTCGGCGCCGGCATCCAGACCTTCGACTCGCTGTTCGATAAGGCTGCGGGCCGTCAGCATAAGGATCGGAGTATCGATCCGGGCGTCCCGCAATTCACGGCAAACCTGGATCCCGCTCAAGCCCGGCAAACGAACGTCCAGCAGAATGCTGTCATACGAAGTCTCGCTTGCCATCTCCAGCGCCTTCTCACCGCTCTCGGCAAGGTCCACCGCATACGCGTTCTCGCGCAGCGCCCGGCAGACAAAATTCGCCACACGGCGCTCGTCTTCGACAACCAGAATCCGCATGATCGGATGATTATATTCCAGAGATTGTTGTAAGCCGAGCCACCTGCCCCGCGATCGGAGTTCTCTGTATGATGTGTTGCCAGATAAACGAGAATTAATCTCGTTTTAATGTCTCGCTGTGCCAGACTGTGTAAACTCCCTGGAATCAAGGTGCAGCCATTACAAACAGGAGGACGGACTATGATGCGAAAACTTTTTTCGCTTGTGCTTCTGTCGGCCGTGACGGCGATTGCGGCGTCGACCGGCTACCACATCATTAAAGAGATCAAGATCGGAGGCGAAGGCGGCTGGGACTACCTCACGATGGATAGCGCGTCGCGACGGCTCTATGTGTCGCACAACACGCATGTCGTCGTTGTCGATGTGGACGCCGGGAAGATTGTAGGTGACATTCCCGACACGCAGGGCGTGCATGGAATCGCGATTGTGCAGCAGTTGAATCGCGGTTTTACCAGCAATGGCCGAACGAATAACGTCACGATTTTCGATTTGAAGACTTTAAAAACCATCAGCCAGACCCAGACGGGCGAGAATCCGGATTCCATTCGGTATGAACCGCTCACCGGCCGCGTATTCACTTTCAACGGCAGGTCGAATAATTCAACTGCAATTGACGCGAAGACGGGGAACGTGGCTGGCACGATTGCCATGGGCGGCAAGCCTGAATTTTCGGTAGCCGATGGCAAAGGAAAGGTTTACGTCAACATCGAGGACACCAGCGAAGTTGTTGAGATCGACGCAGCGAAGCTATCGGTGACGAAACGATACTCGCTGAAGCCGTGCGACGGGCCGTCGGGACTCGCCATCGACACCAAGAATCGCCGGCTGTTTTCCGTCTGCGGTAACAGACTCATGGCCGTCTCCGATCCCGACGCCGGAAGAGTCCTGGCGACGCCGGCCATCGGTCAGGGACCCGACGGCGCTGCCTTCGATCCGGGCACCGGTTATGCATTCAGTTCCAATGGAGACGGCACTCTCACGGTAGTGCACGAAACAGGCGGTAAGTGGGAGGTCGTGGAGAACCTCGCCACGCAGCGCGGGGCTCGTACAATAGCCCTCGATGAGAAGACCCACAACGTCTACCTGCCGACGGCAGAGTCTGGTCCGCCAGCGGCCGGCGCGGGGCAGGGCCGGGGCCAGCGAGCCTCATTCCTGCCGGATAGCTTTAAAGTTCCTTGTCGCGGTCCCATGCGTTTCTGCCCAGAATACCGGCCTTGGCACGCCGCTTCAGCTCGTGCAACCGGAGGGACAGTCGGCGCCACCGCCACTTATAACTTTGCAGGACGCCCTCGAACGCGCCAGACGGCTGGATGCCCAGTTTCAATCGGCCATCGCGGATGCCCAAATTGCCCGCCAGGACCGTGTTCAGGCGAAATCCTCTCTGCTTCCATCGGTGAGCCATACGACGCAATATCTCGGCACGCAAGGCAACGGATTTGCGCCCAGCGGCCGGTTTGTCACAAACGACGGCGTCCACGTGTATCGCTCCTGGGGCGTTGTGCATCAGGAACTCTCTCCGAACACCGTTCTCATGACGGGATACCGGCGCGCCCAGGCGGCGGAGGCGCTGTCCAATGCCAAGGTCGAAATCGCGCAGCGCGGGCTGGCTGTGACCGTTACCAAGAACTACTACGCTCTGGTCATCTCTCAACGCAAGTACGCGACAGCCCAACAGGCCGCCCAACAAGCCATGCGTTTTTTGGAGATCAGCCAGCAGGCTGAGCGTGTCGGCCAGGTGGCACACAGCGACGTCGTAAAGGCGGAGATCCAGTACGAACAGCAGAAGCAAACCTATCAAGAATCGATGCTGGCGATGGAGAACGCTCGCTTAAACCTCGCCGTTTTGCTATTTCCTGCGCTGAACGAAAATTTCACGGTCGTCGACGATCTGGATTCCGCCCAAACCTTGCCGCCGTTTCCTGACATTCGAACGATGGCGGAACGCGAGAATCCGGACCTCCGTGTGGCCAGCGAGGCTCTGCGACAGGCAAATTTGGATGTCCGCGGCGCCCAGAATGCCTTCCTTCCGTCGCTTGTCCTCGACGGCAATTACGGCATCGAGGCCAACGCCTTCGCGCTTCACAGCAAAATAGCCGCTGCTCCTCAATACGGCCCACTCCCAAACGTGGGCTACTCTATTACAGCCAACCTGACATTGCCGGTCTGGGATTGGGGAACACGCCGCAGCAAGTTGCGCCAGGCCCAAACGCGCGAACAGCAGGCACGGGTGCAACTCACTCAGGCTCAGCGGCAAATTGTGAGCAATCTCTATTCGTTCTACAACGAGGCTTTGGCCGCCCGGGCCGCTGTTGATGGTCTACGTCACGCAGCGGACCTCGCGGCGGAAAGCCTGCGTCTCATCAACCTGCGTTACCAGGCCGGCGAATCCACGGCTCTTGAAGTGGTCGATGCGCAGAATACGCTAGTGCAAATGCGAAACGCCTACGACGACGCACAGTCCCGATATCGAGTTGCCCTGGCAACGTTACAGACTGTCACTGGGAATTTCTGAGTTATGGGCCACAAGTTTTTTGTTGGAAACCACGGGTTTGGAAACTTGTGGGGTAATATTCTGGCGCCGCTCGGCGGCGGGCTGTTCGGCGAAAAAAGAGCCCGAAGGCGAACCAGTAGTCACAGTAGACGTCGCTCCGGTGCTCAATTCGGCAATACAGCTTAAAGTTAACGCCGATGCTGTGCTTTACCCCATGCAGCAGGCGGCGATCGTGCCGAAGACTTCTGCTCCGGTCAAAAAATTCTACGCAGACCGGGGCGCTCGTGTGCGCGCAGGCCAGTTGCTCGCGGAGCTTGAGAATCAGGATCTTGCAGGCGCAGTTACGGAAAGCCGCGCCGCGTACGAGCAGGCGGAGGCGGCCTATGAAACCACTGCCAGGGCCACGGTGCCACAAGAGGTCCAGAAGGCGGATCTCGACCTGAGGGCGGCAAAAGACGTGTTGGACGCGCAGCAAAAGATCTATGACGGCCGCGAGGCGTTGTTTAAGGAAGGAGCGATCGCCCAGAAGGACGTCAACGATGCCCAGGTCAACCTGACTCAGGCCCGAAACCAATACGAGATCGCTCGGACGCACGTCGAAACTTTGCAGAGCGTCGCAAAGGATCAGGAACTCAAAGCCGCCATCGCGCAGCGCGACGCGGCCAGGGGGCGCTATGAGACGGCCCAGGCGCAACTCAGCTACTCCAAGATCATAAGCCCAATTGATGGCGTCGTCACCGATCGCCCCATCTATCCTGGCGAAATGGCGGCTAGCGGCACTCCCATTATTACCGTGATGGATTTGTCCCAGGTCGTTGCCCGAGCTCACATTTCCCAGGAAGAGGCGAAGCAGTTGAAAGTCGACAACCCGGCAAACCTGTTCTCTGCCGGGGGAGGCGCTGGCATTCCCGGGAAGGTGACGTTAATCAGCCCGGCATTAGATCCAACCAGTACCACCGTCGAGGTCTGGATACAGGCCGCCAATCCCGCCCAGCGCCTGAAGCCCGGAACCAGCATGCGTGTGGAGGTTATCGCGAACACTGTGCCGAGCGCACTTGTCATTCCTCAAGCTGCAGTACTTACAAGCGCTTCTGGAAGGACATCTGTAATCGTGGTTGACTCCGAGAACAAGCCTCACAAGAAAGGCGTCACCCTGGGCATCCGCGATAGGGGCATCGTCCAGGTGACCGAAGGACTCGAAAGCGGTGAGCGTGTGGTGACGGTAGGGGCGTTTGAGATCGATAAATTGGATGAGAACGTATTAGCAAAAACGAAAGTTCAAATTCAGGCCCCAAAGGAAGAGGAAGAGGAGGAGAAGTAGCAACAACCATGGTCCCCTGCTTGGAAGGAGGCGTAGCCGCGCCAGAAGGGGATTTCGTGTTCCTTACGCGTTACGGTCATGCTTGATGTAAAGCCAACTCCGACGCCTTCCGATACGCTGACCGCACTCTCCAGAGGAGAGGAAGACTACTGGTTCGCCCGCCACTCGAAATCGATCATCTTTCTGATAGTCATACTGACGATCGTCGGAATCTATGAGGCTTTAAGCATTCCGGTAGCGGTGTTTCCGACGACCAATTTCCCGCGGGTCATCATCGGCGTGGACAATGGTGTGATGCCGATCGAGCAGATGGAAGTCACCATCACGCGTCCCCTCGAGCAAGCGGTCAACAGCGTTCCGGGCCTCGAACAGGTCCGCTCCGTCACCAGCCGCGGATCGGCCGAGATCAATCTTTTTTTTGACTGGAGCGTGGACATGCTGGAGACGCTGCAGTTGGTCGATTCCGCCGTATCACGCATCCAGAGCAGTCTCCCTTCCACGGCCCAGATCCAAACTCATCGCCTCGATTTCGCGAGTTTCCCAATCATTGGTTACAGTCTCACGTCCGATAAGGTTCCGCAGACGCAGCTCTGGGAGTTGGCAACCTATGAGCTCAAGCCGCGCCTGAACCGGCTGAACGGGGTGGCCAGTGTCCTCGTCCAGGGGGGCCAGCAGCCGGAAATCCACGTGACGATCGATCCCGCGCAGATGCTGCGTTCCCACGTGGCGGTTTCGGATATTCTGACCGCCATCAATCGCACGAACGTCATCGATTCGCCCGGTCTAGGACGTCGGGGCCGTCGCGCCGGCTGTGGCACCGGTTTATACGGCAGTAAGCGCGAATGAAAAGCCGGCCGTGCTCCTCAGCGTTAACAGGCAACCGGACAGCAACACCGTTCAGGTTGCCGATGAAGTCCACCACGAGATGGAAAGCATCCGCCCGACTCTTCCCTCGGGCGTTGAGATGCGTCCTTTCTACGACCAGTCCAACATCGTTAACGAGTCCATTGCAAGCGTCCGCGATGCGATCATCATTGGGCTGTTCCTCGCCGGCTTCATCATCTGGCTGTTTCTGCGGGACTGGGGAACCGCCGTCATGACGGGTCTGGTTGTCCCGGTGACGATCGTAGTGACTTTCATTGTAATGAAGATCCTGGGTCAGAGCTTCAACCTGATGACGCTGGGGGGGCTCGCGGCGGCGGTGGGACTCGTGATCGACGACAAGATCGTGGTGGTGGAGAACATCGTCTTGCACCGCGATGGTGGTGAAGGGCCGCTCCAAGCGACCGCTAGCGCTCTCAAGGAACTCACAGTCCCGCTGATCGGTTCCACGCTGACCCCGATTGTGGTGTTTCTGCCTCTGATCACCATCACGGGAGTTACAGGAACCTTCTTCAGCGCTCTTGCGATTGCCATGAGCGTCGCATTGTTGACGTCGCTGGTTCTGGCATTGGTTTGGACCAGCAATCTGAGCACTCGTCTGATCCGCCGCGGAAAGGCGCCCGAGCACCGCGGCGTCGTTGCCGATTCTGGCGAATCGACACGAGTGATGCAGATGAAGCGCATGCTGGCGGCGGAGGAAGCGTCCCTGACAGGAGGCTTCTTCGGCCGTATTCTCAAAATCTACGAACGATGGATGCGTCGCGCTCTGGAACACGCGGCGTGGCTCGGCGTGCTGGGCGTTGCTCTGATTGTCGTCTCGTATGCCTCCTACCGGGCGTTGGGCAGCGATTTGCTTCCTGCGTTTGATGAAGGAGGATTTGTCCTCGACTACGTTATGCCTCCAGGTAGTTCACTCGAAGAGACGAATCGCGTCCTCAATCACGTCGAGCGGATTCTTCACACGGTTCCGGAGGTCGAAAGCACTTCCCGGCGCACGGGCTTGCAGCTCGGTTTGGCGGCTGTGACCGAACCCAACACGGGCGATTACGCCGTTAAACTCAAGGACGAGCGAAACCGCGGCATCGATGAAATTATCAGCGACATTCGTGCGAAAGTCACAAGCGCGGAGCCCGCTCTCGACGTCGAGTTCATTCAGGTGTTGCAGGACATGATCGGCGACCTGACCGGCGCTCCGCAGCCGGTGGTGGTGAAGCTGTTTTCGCCCGATGCGGATCTCCTTTCCACGTGGGCGCCTCAGGTGGCAGACGCGCTCGACAAGATTACGATCAACAAAAGGAAGGCCGTCGTGGATATCGAGGACGGCATTGATAACACGACCAGCGGTCCGGCTGTGGTTTTCACGGTCAATCCGCAGAACTCGGTCCGCACGGGTTTCGCCGCCGACGATCTCGGTGTGATCACTACGGCCATCCTGGACGGCGAACCCGCCGCCGCGCCGGTGATTATCAACGACCGTCCTTATACTCTGCGGGTTCGCTTCCCAGCGGCAAACCGCTCTTCACTTGAAGCAATGAGCAATACCATGCTCGTGAACTCATCCGGAGGGACTGCAACGCTTGGATCGCTGGCCAGGATCGACGAGCTGCCCGGCCAAACTGAAGTGATCCGCGAGAATTTGCAGCGTGACGTTGAAGTCACAGCGCGCCTGGAAGGAGTGGATTTGGGCACTGGCGTAGCAGCGGTGCAGAAAGCTGTCGCCGATTTGAAGCTGCCGCCTTCTATTCGGGTCGAATACGGCGGCACTTACAAAGAGCAGCAGAAATCGTTTCGCGATCTGGTCGTTGTTCTCCTGCTCGCGGTCGTGCTGATTTTCCTTGTGCTGCTCTTCGAGTTCCGGTCGTTCGCGCCTCCGGTCGCGATTCTGTCCTCGGCCGTCTTTTCGACCTCGGGGGTTTTCCTGGCTCTCCTGATGACCCGAACTACATTCAATGTCTCCTCGTTCATGGGTCTGATCATGGTGATCGGGATCGTCGCCAAAAACGGCATTCTCTTGCTGGATGCCAACCAAAAGTTCCGGTCGGCCGGATTTGCACCAGAAGAAGCTATCATTCAGGCAGGACGCCGCCGGCTGCGGCCAATTGTGATGACGGCCCTGGCCGCCGTTGCAGGCATGTTGCCGCTAGCTCTCGCCTTGGGAGCCGGATCCCAAATGCTCCAGCCGCTCGCCATTGCCGTGATCGGCGGCATCCTGATTTCGATGGTACTGTCGCTCATCATGACTCCAGCGATCGAGTTCTACTTGACTCGCTCCTGAGTCTCGCAGGCTCGGCGTCTTGAAAAATTTCGAATCAGGCATAAGCTCGAATTATGGCTACTCTTCTCGATGCCTATTCCGAAGCCGTCATTACGGCAGCAGAGCGCGTGAATCCCTCGGTAGTAAATATTGAATTTCAACAACAGAACCGGAGAGGTGGTTCCGGCTCAGGCTTCATCTTCACTCCGGATGGGTTCATCCTCACGAACAGCCACGTTGTTCATGGAGCGAACGGCATTGAAGTCACGCTGTCGGACGGACAGCGCTATCAGGCAGACAAGGTTGGAGATGATCCGGATACAGATCTTGCGGTGGTGCGTATTACCGCGCCGAATCTTGTGCCGGCCACTTTTGGAGATTCCCAATCCATTCGAGTGGGGCAACTCGTTATTGCTATCGGAAATCCCTACGGTTTTCAGTGCACCGTGACGTCGGGCGTCATTAGCGCCCTTGGGCGGTCTTTGCGATCCCAGTCGGGCCATCTCATTGACAATGTCATTCAAACCGATGCGGCGTTGAATCCAGGGAACTCGGGCGGGCCGCTGGTCACATCGAATGGTGAAGTCATCGGCGTGAATACTGCGGTGATCTTGCCGGCGCAAGGCATGTGCTTCGCGATTGCCATTAACACAGCGACTTTTGTCGCCGGACGGTTGATCAAAGATGGCAAGATCCGGCGTGGTTACATCGGCGTTGCCGGGCAGAACGTTCCGCTGCATCGGCGTCTGGTGCGTAGCCACGATCTGCCGGCCGCGACCGGGATCTTGGTTGTCAGCATCGAGCCGAACAGCCCGGCACAGCGTGCCGGGCTGCGCGAAGGCGATATCATTGCCGGTTTTGCTGATCACGCGGTCGCCGATATTGACGCGCTGCACCGCATTCTCACGGACCACCAGCCGGGCGTCAGGGCGCCGGTCCTTGTCCTGCGCGGGAGCGATAAGCTCGTCCTGCAGATCGAACCCTCCCTCATGTAAAAAGATATCATTAAGAAGACCATGTCTGATAAAACTAACATTCTGCTCGTTGACGACCACCCCCAGAACCTTCTCGCTCTGGAGAGCATACTTCGTGGGCTGGGCCAGAATGTGGTCCAGGCAACTTCTGGAGCCGAGGCTCTGAAATATCTTCTCAGGAATGATGCGGCGGTCATTCTTCTTGATGTGGAAATGCCGGATATGGACGGCTTTCAAACCGCAACCCTCATTCGGAACCGCGACAAGTCTTTCCATACGCCGATCATATTTCTCTCCGGGATCAGCAAGAACGATGTTCACGTCAGCCAGGGCTATTCGCTCGGCGGCGTCGATTACATTTTCAAGCCTTTTTCCCCCGACGTGCTGAGATCCAAAGTTTCGGCATTTGTCGACATGTATAAACAGCGGCGCGAGGCCCAGCAGCAATCCGCGTTGTTGAAAACTGAAAGGGACTTTGTCTCGGCCATTCTCGATACCGTGAACAGTTTGGTGCTCGTGCTGGATTCCGAAGGCAAAATCGTGCGTGTGAACCGCGCATTGGAGGCGATGACCGGATATACCTTCGATGAAGTGCAGGGACATTACCTTTGGGAGTACCTCGATGACAGGACAAATGCGGAAGCATTTTTCAGGTCGGCCAATTCGAACCTCGAGTGTGAAGAATATTGGCTGACGAAAGGAAACACTCGGAGGCTGATTTCATGGTGTTGCAAAGCTCTGTCCGATGATCTGAAGGCCGGCGGACCCTTTGTCGTCACGGGCAGGGACATGACCGAATTGCGGCAGCAAACGGAAGAACTCGAAGGCTTCACCTATTCTGTGTCGCATGATATGCGCGCACCCGTTCGCGCCATTGATGGCTTTACACGCATTCTGATCGAGGAGTATTCCAATATGCTCGACGATGAGGGACGACGGCTGCTTGAAATCGTCCGCAGCAATACCGAAAAGATGGGCCAGCTCATTGACGGATTGCTCGCGCTGTCGCGATTGGGCCGGGAAAAGGTAGTCCTTTCGGACATCAATATGGTCGAACTGGCGCAAACCGCATTTCAGGAACAAAGGACAGCCATTGGCGGTCAAAGGAAAATTTCTTTCAAAGTCGGCTCTCTCCCAACGGGCTACGGCGACAGAAGGCTTATCACTCAAGTTTTTCAGAATCTCCTTTCCAACGCGATCAAGTTCACGCGCAACGAGGAATCGGCAACGATTGAGGTCGGTTACCAGCCAGGCGCCGAGGAAGATATCTATTACGTCCGCGACAATGGTGTGGGGTTCGACATGAATCACGCGCAGAAACTTTTCGGAACATTCCAGCGGCTCCACGCCGCAAACGAGTTCGAAGGAAGCGGAATCGGCCTCGCCACCGTCCAGCGTATTATCGATCGCCACGGCGGACGCGTCTGGGCGGACGCCCGGCTCGGTGACGGCGCGATCTTCTATTTCTCACTTCCCTCGCACGAGCTGAAAAAAGCATCGTAGCGGCCCGGTTGTACGCAGACGCACCTTGCAATTCTGGTGTTTTGGGTACTATCGCGGTACTCTAATTGCTGTCGAAGGAAGGAAGACAGGAGGTCTCGACATGCCTGGTGACGGCGAAACGTGCAAGAAGTTGGCAACTTACAAAAGCGCTTGCTGTGACGTGGAAAGGGTGGTTGCTGAGGGCGCCAAGTTTCCTCGCTGCCCGAATCATCCGGAGCAGTCGACCGAATGGAAGCCTCTGCTTGAGCCACTCAGGAACAAGAAGACGGCCGAGCGCAAAAATTAGGTTGAACAGGCAGTACAAACGCGGGCTAAAACCCCCGACTCCATATTGCGACAACGTTTTGACTAAACATATAGTCGCGGGCTTTAGCTCGCGTTCGCATCGCCGAGATATGCCCACCTTCGACTGCCGATTTTAGGTTGACTCTTCCGTCTTGCCTTACGAGACATTCTGGACTGCGATTACTGGAAGCGATTCGCGAAAGGGAAAGGTAACAGTGAAGGTCGCGCCACAGCCTTCACCCTCGCTGCTGGCCTCGATGACTCCTCCGTGCAGCTCGACAAGGTGTCTTGCGATCGACAGCCCGAGCCCAAGCCCGCCCGATGTCCTGCTGATCATGATCTCCGCCTGCCGGAAACGATCGAAAACATAAGGTAGGAATTGAGGGCTGATACCCTTTCCCGTGTCCCGCACCGTCAGTTTGACCTCACCATCGAGACGATCGAGGTTAACCCGGACCAGTCCGCCTGAAGGCGTGAACTTCACCGCATTCGACAAGAGGTTCCAGACGATTTGCTGCAGCCGGTGTGGATCTCCGGAAATGACTCCCGCATTCGGATCGAGCATGTATTCCAGCCGCACTCCCTTGGCTTCCGCCGCCGGCCGAACCGAATCGAGCGCGCCTTCTACCGCAGACGACAATTCCACGGCTTGCAGTTCCAGACGAAGCCGGCCTGTAATGATTCTGGAGACATCCAGCATGTCCTCGATGAGCTCGGCCTGCGCTTTTGCGTTTCGTTCGATGGCTTCGAACGCGCGCGCCGTGGTGATCTCGTCCAGCCGCTTTGCCCGAAGAATCTGGACCCAGCCCAGGATCGCGTTCAGCGGTGTCCGCAATTCGTGCGACAAAGTAGCCAGAAACTCGTCTTTGGCGCGATTCGCTTCCTGAGCCTCGCGATACAGCCGCGCATTTTCAAGGGCGAAGCTGATGTGCCTTGCCAACTCCTGGGCAAAAAATAGTTCCGCTGACCCATAGCGATTGGGTTTGGGCGAGACAAAACCGATCACACCAAGTACGGTGTGGCGGCCCGGCATGGGAACCACGACGGCAGATCGAATGCCCAACTGAGTCAGCGCTTCGAACTTCCTCTCGTCCTTCAGCGTGTCTTTCAGCTCTTCCTCATGGATATCCGAAAACAATTCGGGGATACCGGTCTCAAATACGCGGACCACGGGTAGTGTGGTACTCGAAAGATCTTCCAGCCGGATCTCGATCTGGCGCGCCACCTGTTCCTTTTGCACGTCCGCATGGGCAATCACGGCCGAGCTGATTTCATTTCCCTGCGCAAGGTAGACGAAACACCATTCGGCGAACGTGGGAATCGCAAGACGTGAAATGTTGACGAGGGTTTTCTCATAATCCAGCGTCGATGCGAGCATCGTGCTTGCCTCAGCAAGAAATGCGGATCGCCGCTCTGCGGCTTCGGCCTCCAGCCGCGCTGCCTCGCCGCGAATGAGCTGTTCGCGCTGTTCTTCGGCGCGCTTGCGTTCGGTGATGTCGTTACCTGTGATCACGAAGTGATTCGGCCCCCCATCCTTACCATTGAGCACTGTCCTGGACCAGGCGATAAGGCGAGGCGTTCCATCCCTGGACATCCAGTAGTTTTCGGCCTGAGACAGGTCCGGCGAAGGCCCCGCCGAACCAAAAAAAGAATCCAGAGTGCGCCCTTGGACCTCAGCTAGCGAATAACCCAGAATGCGCTCGAATGCGCGGCTGGCTTGAATAATCTTCTGCTCTGCGTTGAGGACGACAATGATGCTGTCCGCAGTATCCAGCACGGTCGAGATAAAGTCTCTTTCGGACTGAAGCTCAACGTTTAGTTTCCGGATCTCGTTGTTGCTGCCGGCCAGCTCGACGACCATCTGCTGAAGCAATGCAGCTTGTCTTTTTACCTGTTCGTTTTTTCTGTGAAGTTCGACGAAAGCTATAACTTTGGATCGGAGGATCTCCGGAACAAACGGCTTGGTCAGGTAATCGACCGCGCCTAGGGAATAGCCTTTGAAAACATGCCGTTCTGCCTTGTTGACCGCGGTCAGAAAAATGATCGGTGTGTGGTGGGATCGATCGCGCTGGCGGATCAGGGCCGCGGTTTCGAAACCGTTGATCGTCGGCATGTCCACATCCAGAAGAATGAGCGCGAATTCCTGATGAAGCAGGAGACGCAGCGCCTCCAGCCCAGAGTTGGCGCGGACAAGATTCTGGCCTAGGTCGCTCAGCAATGCTTCGAGCGCGAGAAGATTCTCGACGTGATCATCGACGAGAAGAATGCTGCCCTTGTCTTCGGTCATGCCTTACTCCTCGTGGTACGCACAACTCCACCAAAAAAGATGCGATTTCTTCCAGCCTCAGCACTCTATCCACAAGCGCTGCTGAAATGGCCGCCGCCGGCATCCTGCCGTGCTTTGCCGTTTCGGGATCCTGAACTACAGTGAAACCACCGCTTGCTTTGATCTTCTTGAGGCCGGCCGACCCGTCCCGGCTCATTCCCGTCAGAAGTACGCCTATAACATCTCCGCCGAAGGCGTCCGCCGCGGATTCAAACAACACGTCGATGGCGGGCCGCGCATACATCACCGGTTCATCTGCGGAAAGCGCAAAGTGGCCGCGCTCGACCAAGAGGTGATAGTTGGAAGGGCCGACGTAGATGTGTCCTTCCCGAATTTTTTCTTTGTCTTCGACGTCAATTACCGGCAATTGTATCTGGCCCGCAAGGAGTGGAGCGAAGGCCGCGGAATCCTCGCAGCTGCGGTGCTGCACCACAGCCACGGGAAGAGGGAAATCCTTCGGCAGCCCTCCCAAGAGAACACTTAAAGCTTCAAAGCCGCCAAGTGACGTTCCAATCGTTACGATTTGGAAGTGCGTCATGCGATTCTCCGATAGAGTTTGGATGTCTTATCGATCTCCTCGTACGAATTCTCGTGAGGACTCAGCCTTAACGCCTCTTTCGCGCCAATGCCGAGAATCCCGAACATGGCAAGACTTTCGTATAAAAGACGATGGACCTGGGCTTGAAGCTCATTATTGAAATAGATCATCACGTTCCTGCACATGATCACGTTAAACTCGTTGAATGACGCGTCCGTCGCCAGATTGTGCTGGGCGAACACGATGTTGTTCCGGAGCGAAGTCTTGAAGATCGCGCGGTCGTACGCCGCCGTGTAGTAGCGCGAGAATGATTGCGTGCCGCCGGCCTTAATGTAGTTGCTCGTGTACATCCGCATCTGATCGAGCCGGTAGATGCCCTCCTTAGCCTTCTTCAGAATGGCGTCATTGATGTCGGTTGCGTAGATTCGGCAGCGGTCGTAAATGCCTTCTTCCTCCAGCAGGATCGCTAGCGAATAGACCTCCTCTCCCATCGATACACCGGCCAGCCAGATACGGATGAACGGGTATGTCCGCAACATCGGGACAACTTGCGTTCGAAATGTCACGTAGAAAGACGGGTCTCGGAACATTTCGCTTACGTTTACCGAGAGTGCATACAACAAGCGGTCGAGCCACTGCCGGTCGCGCAGAACCCGATCCTGGAGAGCAGAGATGCTTGTGATGTGCTCATCCAGGATGAAGTTATTAAGGCGCCGCCGCAGCGAAGACGGAGCGTAGTTTCTGAAATCGAAACCGTACTGGCGAAAGATTCCTTCGAGCAGAAGTCCCGTTTCGATTTCCTCGACGCTTTGAGATTGGGTTAGAACGCGCATGGATTGTCTCGCACTGGGTGAGGGTCTCAAGTCTCCTCAAATCTATTTAAACAACCACACCCTCAACAGCGAAAGGAGTTGCTCGCTGTCCGCCGGTTTGGTGATGTAATCGGACGCGCCGGCCTCGATGCACTTTTCGCGATCGCCTTTCATGGCTTTCGCGGTTAAGGCGATCAACGGGAGCGATTTGAACTCTTCCATTCCCCGAATCTGCTGCATGGCTTCGTAGCCGTCCATTTCCGGCATCATGATGTCTACCAGCGCCACGTCGATGTCGGGAGTGCCCTTCAGCGTCTCGATTCCATCCTTTCCGTTTTCGGCATACAGAACCTGCATATCGTAGCGTTCCACCAGGCTCGCGAGCGCGAAGATATTCCGCACATCGTCATCGATGATGAGTACCTTCTTGCCGGCGAGCACCGGATCTTTCTTGTGCAGTTGTTCCAGCATTTGGCGCTTGGGTTCCGGCAGGTTCTCCTCGACGCGGTGGAGGAACAAGGCCGTTTCGTCAAGCAGACGTTCGAGGGAGCGGACGTCCTTAACAATGATAGTTTCCGCCAGACGCCGGAGTTCCGTTTCCTCTTTGAGAGTCAACTCCTTGCCGGTGTAAATGATTATGGGTATGTCCCCGATCTCGGATTTGATCCGTTCCATGAGCTCGAACCCGTTCATATCGGGCAGTCCGAGGTCTAAAACGACGCAATCGTAGCGCTTGTGACTGAGCTCGGCCATCCCCTCCTGCGCCGTTCCTACAGCGATCGTTTCGACATCGCCGTTACCGATCAGCTCGATGATGCTTTGCTGGGCGACCGTGTCGTCCTCAATAACCAACAGGCTTTTCACTCCACGCCGGACAAAGCTCTCGATGCGGTTCAGTGCGTCACGCAACTGTTCCGGGGTGACGGGCTTGCTTTCGTACGCCATTGCGCCCATCTTGAGGCCGCGCTGCCGTTCTTCGTTGACCGAGATAATGTGCACCGGGATGTGCCGTGTCGCGCGAGTGTGCTTTAACCGGTCGAGCACGCTCCATCCATCCATTCCAGGCAACTCGATATCGAGAGTAATCGCGCTCGGTGTGTACTGGCGAGCGAGGAGCAGGCCCATCTCGCCGCGCAGGGCGACGAGAACTTTGAAGCCACGTTCGCGCGCCATCTCCATGAGGATCTTTGCAAAATTGAGATCGTCTTCGATGATCAAGAGCGTGCGATCCCCCGATTGAATCGCGGCCCGGTCGTCATCAACCACGTTTTCAATAATGAGGGATACCTCGGAGTCTTTCGTATCCGAAGTAGCCTCTTCAACAATCACGCTCGGCTGCTGCAGTCTCCTTGCCTGGGTCATATCCGGCGCGTATGTCGCCGGCACATACAGGGTGAACGTGCTTCCAGCGCCGAGCCCACTGTGCAGCCGGATTTCCCCTCCGAGCAGGGTAGCGATCTCCCGGCTGATCGACAGGCCAAGACCCGTTCCCCCGAATCTGCGGTTGGTGGTTCCATCGGCCTGCTGGAAAGCCTCAAAGATGATTTTGTGCTTCTCCGGCGAGATTCCAATGCCTGTGTCTGTGACCGAGAACGCAATGACCGTTTCCGCTTTACTGAGCACCGGATGGTCGTGACTCCATCCAGCCCCGGCCGGGCTTATTTGGACGGTGACACCGCCTTTCTCGGTGAACTTGAACGCGTTCGATAAGAGGTTCTTCAAG
>QHXC01000389.1:32700-39327 GCA_003222815.1 Acidobacteriota bacterium
TTTTGTCGTGGGCTATCTGACTGAAGGTCCGCTCGACATATTCGGCCAGGCCCTTGAACGTTACGCAGTCGATTTCGACTTCCATCATTCCGGACTCGATCTTGGAGAGGT
The DNA here is from genome assembly GCA_003222815.1 of Acidobacteriota bacterium. Lineage (GTDB taxonomy): Bacteria > Acidobacteriota > Terriglobia > 20CM-2-55-15 > 20CM-2-55-15 > 20CM-2-55-15. The sequence goes on from QHXC01000389.1 coordinate 32,812, forward strand.
CGAGAATCTCGTTGATCAATTCCAGAAGGTCCGATCCGGAGGAATAAATCGTTCGCGCAAACTCGCGCTGCTTCTCGTTCAAATTCTCTTCCGTCTCAGCAAGCAACTTTGCCAGGATCAACATGCTGTTCAGCGGCGTCCGAAGCTCGTGCGACATGTTGGCCATAAACTCGGATTTGTACTTGGAGGTCAGGGTGAGCTGTTCGGCCTTCTCTTGCAGGGCTCGGCTGGCTCGTTCGATTTCCTGGTTCTTGCGTTCAACTTCGAGGTTTTGTTTGACAAGAAGATTGGCCTTTTCTTCCAGCTCTTCGTTGGTTTGCTGTAACTCGTCCTGTTGTTGGCGCAAACGCTCTTCGGATTCCTGGAGTGTTTTCGCTTGTTCCTGCAGCCGGCGGTTAGTTTCCGTCAGCTCGGCCTGACGGGTTTGCAGCTCGTTAGCGAGTGTCTGAGACTGTTTCAGCAGCTCCTCCGTCCTCATCGTCGCCGTAATCGTATTGAGCACGATTCCGATACTTTCCGTCAACTGATCGAAGAACGTAAGGTGTATATCGCTGAACCGGTGGAACGAGGCCAACTCGATGACAGCCTTCACCTGGTCTTCAAACAAAACCGGCAGGACGACGATGTTCAGCGGCGGCGCCTCACCCAGACCGGAGTTGATGTGGATATAGTCGGCCGGTACGTCCGTAAGCAGTATGCGGTCCTTCTCGAACGCGCATTGGCCGACTAGACCCTCGCCGGACTTGAACCGGCTGGAAATATGCTTCCGCTCGCGGTAGGCATAGCTGGCGAGAAGTTTCATATCGGGTTCGCTGTTCGCGGCCGCCTCATTGAGATAGAACACGCCGTGCTGCACCGAGACCAGTGGCGCCAGCTCCGAAAGAATCAGTTTGGATACGGCAAGCACGTCTCTTTGGCCCTGCAGCAACCTGGTGAACTTGGCGAGGTTCGTCTTCAACCAGTCCTGTGACGTGTTTTTTTCGATGGTTTGGCGCAGGTTCCGAATCATTTCGTTGATGTTGTCCTTGAGAGCTGCCACCTCGCCTGCGGCTTCCACCGCAATCGACCGTGAGAGGTCACCCTTGGTCACGGCCGTGGCCACTTCCGTGATTGCACGTACCTGAGTGGTAAGAGCGGCCGCCATGCGGTTGACGTTATCGGTGAGATCTCTCCAGGTTCCGGCGGCGCCAGGTACGCTGGCCTGGCCGCCCAGTTTTCCTTCGATACCCACTTCGCGGGCTACGGTGGTGACCTGTTCGGCGAAGGTTGCCAGCGTGTCAATCATGTTGTTGATCGTTTCGGCGAGCTCTTCAATTTCGCCCTTTGCTTCGAGCACCAGCTTGCGTTTCAGGTTTCCGTTAGCGACCGCGGTCACCACCTTCGCGATACCGCGCACCTGGTTCGTCAGGTTGCTGGCCATCAGGTTGACGTTGTCCGTCAGGTCCTTCCAGGTTCCGGCCACGCCTTTTACTTCCGCCTGGCCTCCCAGCTTCCCTTCGGTACCGACTTCGCGGGCCACGCGCGTCACCTCCGATGCAAACGACGAGAGCTGGTCCACCATGGTGTTGATGGTGTTCTTCAGCTCGAGAATCTCGCCACGGACGTCCGCCGTAATTTTCTTAGACAGGTCGCCTGTGGCCACGGCCGTTGTTACGGCTGCAATGTTTCGCATCTGAGCCATGAGGTTCGATGCCATCGAGTTCACGTTGTCGGTGAGGTCCTTCCAGGTTCCGGCCACACCTCGCACATCGGCTTGGCCGCCGAGTTTTCCTTCGGTACCGACTTCGCGAGCCACGCGGGTCACTTCCGATGCTAATGACGAAAGCTGGTCCACCATGACGTTGATGGTGTTCTTCAGCTCGAGAATTTCGCCGCGGACGTCCACAGTAATCTTCTTGGACAGGTCTCCGCGGGCCACAGCCGTCGTCACTTCGGCGATGTTTCGAACCTGGTTGGTGAGGTTGGAGGCCATGAAGTTCACGTTGTCGGTGAGGTCCTTCCAGGTTCCAGCCACACCTTTTACCTGGGCCTGGCCCCCGAGCTTTCCTTCAGTCCCCACTTCGCGGGCCACGCGAGTAACTTCCGAAGCAAACGAATTGAGCTGGACCACCATCGTGTTGATGGTGTTCTTCAGCTCGAGAATCTCCCCCCTCACATCGACCGTGATTTTCTTCGAAAGGTCGCCGTTGGCGATCGCAGTTGCCACTTCGGCAATGTTACGGACCTGAGCGGTAAGGTTACCGGCCATGAAGTTCACGTTATCGGTGAGGTCCTTCCAGGTCCCAGCCACTCCTTTTACCTGAGCCTGGCCGCCGAGTTTTCCTTCGGTACCGACTTCGCGAGCGACGCGAGTGACTTCCGAAGCAAAGGAGGAAAGCTGGTCCACCATCGTGTTGATGGTGTTCTTGAGTTCGAGCACCTCGCCTCTCACGTCTACCGTGATCTTCTTCGACAGATCGCCGCGGGCCACGGCCGTCGTGACCTCGGCGATGTTTCGCACCTGCGTCGTCAGGTTGGAGGCCATGAAGTTCACGTTGTCCGTGAGGTCTTTCCAGGTACCGGCCACGCCTTTCACTTCCGCCTGTCCGCCGAGCTTTCCTTCGGTGCCGACTTCGCGGGCGACGCGGGTGACTTCCGAAGCAAAGGAGGAAAGCTGGTCCACCATCGTGTTGATCGTGTTCTTGAGTTCGAGCACCTCGCCGCGGACGTCCACCGTGATTTTCTTAGAAAGATCTCCGTTTGCCACAGCCGTTGTGACTTCCGCGATATTTCGCACCTGATTGGTCAGGTTGTTTGCCATAAAGTTCACGTTGTCCGTGAGATCCTTCCAGGTGCCGGCGACGCCCTTCACCTCCGCCTGTCCGCCGAGCTTTCCTTCGGTACCAACTTCACGGGCGACGCGGGTGACTTCCGAAGCGAACGAATTGAGCTGGACCACCATCGTGTTGATGGTGTTCTTCAGCTCGAGAATCTCCCCCCTCACATCGACCGTGATTTTCTTCGAAAGGTCGCCGTTGGCGATCGCAGTTGCCACTTCGGCAATGTTTCGCACTTGAGCCGTGAGGTTGCCGGCCATGAAGTTCACGTTGTCGGTGAGGTCTTTCCACGTACCCGCCACGCCTCGCACTTCTGCCTGTCCGCCGAGCTTTCCTTCGGTCCCCACTTCGCGGGCCACGCGGGTCACTTCGGAAGCGAATGTCGAGAGCTGGTCCACCATGGTGTTGATGGTGTTTTTCAACTCGAGAATTTCGCCCTTCACGTCCACCGTGATCTTCTTGGACAAGTCGCCGCGGGCCACAGCCGTGGTCACCTCAGCGATGTTTCGCACCTGGTTGGTCAGGTTGTTCGCCATGAAGTTGACGTTGTCGGTGAGGTCTTTCCACGTCCCAGCGACACCTCTCACTTGCGCTTGTCCGCCGAGCTTCCCTTCGGTACCCACCTCGCGGGCCACGCGAGTGACTTCCGAAGCGAAAGTGGAGAGCTGGTCCACCATCGTGTTAACGATTTTGGCGGTTCGGAGGAATTCACCCGTGAGCGGCCTGCCTTCGATTTCCAGGGCCATCATTTGGGACAAGTCGCCTTTTGCCACCGCACCGATGACGCGCGCGACCTCGGTCGTGGGCTGAACCAGATCGGCAATCAGCGTATTCACTGAGTCAATACATTCGGACCACGATCCTGTGGCCATCGGAAGCGACGCGCGTTGCTTAATGCGTCCCTCTTTTCCAACGACGGTGCAGACCCGGTCGAACTCCTTGGCCATCCGGTCGTTCAGGTCGATGACGTCGTTGAGCAAGTCGTAGATCTTTCCGGCCAGGCCCGTCTGCTCCGACGGCAACCGGCTTGCAAAATCACCTCGTTTGAGATCCGAAAGAACTTTCAACAGCAGTCGCGCATCGATACTTTCCGTTGTGACTTAAGTCACTCTCGCAGGCTTAGGTCTCATACCTTGGTCTCCAGGCAGCGGTCGTTTCAAAATTTTTTGAGAAAAAGACACTCCTCCCCACTGCCCCCGCACCAAGCACAAGGTTTTCCAAATGAAGTGGTACTTGCAAACCACTGAGACGTTGTGACATGCCGGGCAGCATCTATATATAGCAGTTCGGGAAAAGCAGGTTTTTCTCCCCGCTTGGGCTGATTGAACCGGGGAAATTTGGGCCAGATGGAGGTAGTGGATTACCACTGGCCTGGAGGATCTCTGTCATTCCAGCTACTACGTCCGGGTCAGACGGGCACCGATGTACTGTGTCCCCATCAAGAGGTAGGCTGGACTGGACTTTCGAGCCATTGACAGCGCTTTCGGGCGAGCTATATGAGTTTCCTCATCAAGGGGTCCGCTGGACTGATAGATACGTCACTGGGGAAAACCCCAATGCTTTGCAGCTTCATCTCTGAGCATCGGGCAGACATTCTTGCGTGGAGCCTGCGCGAGCTCAAGGATCGCTACCCGAACCGTGAAGATGACGAACTGATCAACGGCCTATCTACCTTTATCGATGAATTGGTCGGTGCTTTACGGCGAGACTCGGGAATTCCGGTGGACGCAACGCCACCCGGCACGCTTGGTGATTCGACGGCCAGGCAGCACGGCTTGGTCCGGAAGAATCAGGGTTTCGACATTACATGCGTGGTTCACGACTACGGGTTGATGTGCAACATGGTCACTGAAGCTGTCATGCGCCACGGGCACAATCCCACTCCGCGGGAGTTCCAAGTTCTGAACCACTGTGTCGACGAAGCGATGGCGATCGCTGTCGAATCCTACTCCAACGAATCGCGAGCCAACGAGCAAAGAGAGAGGGCGGAACATCTCGGTTCGCTCGCTCACGAGATACGCAACGCTCTTGGAAATGCTTCAATGGCCTTCGATCTCATTCGCAGAGGCAAGGCCGGAATCGATGGCAGCACCGCAGATGTACTCCAAAGAGCGTTGTCCCGGATTGCGGATTTGGTTGCCGAAACGCTTACGACGGCGCAAGACACCGGCGGCGTCACGGCTCAACGGGAGTGGATCCGGCTTGATACGCTGCTGTCGCAGCTCGTGCTGGAGACCCCCTCCGAAAGAAACATCCAAATCCGGCTGGAAGTCGAGAACCATCTCAGCATTGATGCGGACTCACGTCTACTTGTTTCGGTCGTGAGCAACCTTCTTCAGAATGCGATCAAGTTCACTCGCGATAACGAAACTGTTCAGTTGCGCGCCCGCCCGGCGAAAGGGGCCGTCAGCATCGAAATCGAAGACCGATGCGGCGGCTTGCCCGCGGGGACGAGCGCGGACCTGTTCCGGCCGTTCGTCAAGGGGAACAACCGGCGCGGCGTAGGACTGGGCCTGGCCATCGCGCGGCGAGCGGTCGAGGCGCACGGAGGCACTATCGTCGTACGCAATCTTCCCGGCCTTGGATGTGTGTTTGCGATCCTCATTCCACACACCGATCGGATTCTCGACAAATAACAGTCGATTCACTATTCGTTAACCCGAGTTAACGAGTCCGAAATTCTCTTTCTACTGCACCAAAGGGTCGCGGCCTGGACCGCGTAGACGTTCGCCGGCAAGGAGAGAGACAGCGATCAGAGCAATCAGCAGGACACCATATGCCGATGCCGTGCCGAAATTAAATTGGCGGAGTTGAGAAAGGATCTCGATCGAAATCGGACGATTTGTATAAACGTAGACGATGATCGAAGAAACGAACTCACCCAGGGCAGTAATGAAGGCGAGCAGGCTGCCCGCGATCGCGCCAGGCAGAACGAGAGGAAGCACGACCCGGCGGATGGTATAAATCGGAGCGGCGCCGAGAGTGGAAGCGGCTTCTTCCACTGCAGGATCGATCTGGGCGAAGCTGGCGTCGATGGCGCGGACCACGAGCGGCAGATTGCGTATGAAGTAAACAAAGGGAAGCAAAACGATCGTGCCCGCCAGTACAGTCGAATAAGATTCCACCACCGCCAAAGCCACCACCGTACCGGGCAGGGCCCAGGGAAGAATGATCAATGCATCCGCAAAACGCCGAAGATGGCCTTTTCGCCCCCTCAGCCAGAATGTCGCAAGTAATCCCCAGACCAGATTAGCGCCGGTCGCTACGGCCGACATCCACAGGCTATTGCGAATCGGTTCGAAGAATTGTGGGTCTCGGAACAGCCGAGTGTAATTCTCCGTTGTATAAAACGGAGGAAGCAACTCCGTGGTCCAGGTTCCGTCCTTCACGAAGCTCATGACCAGGACCATCAAGTGAGGCAGAATCAGGAACAGCACGACGACGCTGCCGATCACGCCGGCCAGCACTTTGGCGGTTTTCGATGTGATCGGAGCTCGCCGGCTCGCCACCCCTTTACCTACCGCGCTGTACTTGCGCCGCCCTTCATACCATCGCAAGACAAACAAGACCGCAAGCGACGAGGAAGCCAGAAGAACCGTTTCGACCAGCGCCATCGGAATATTGCCGTTGAGCTTCGAGTTGAAGATCTCGACGGACAGGACTCGAATGCCGCCACCAAAAATATAAGGAGCGCTGAAGC
>QHXC01000561.1 GCA_003222815.1 Acidobacteriota bacterium
TCATTGTTGGAGTCCTTCCTCGCCTACCGCGAAATCCGCAATGAATCTTCGCCGGCCTGGCAGGTCCGCCTGCAGTCGAATATCGCCATTCGGGGCCGCTCCGAACCTGAACTCTCCCAACCTGTCGGTGATGGTCGCCTCGATCTGTTTCCCATCATGAATCAGGTGGACCCGGGCGCCAGCAACGAAGCACCGGTTCGTGCGTGAGATCAGCTGTCCCAGGATGACCGGAGGGTTTGTTGAAATCCGAACGTGCGCGTCAACGTCTGCGCATCGCAGCACAATTTGACGGGACTCCGAAGCGCCTCGAACTCCGGCCGTCAACGGCTGAGCAATGCTGTCGAATATGAGATTTGCAAAGATTTCCGTTAGCGTGGCTGTGGGCTCTGGGATTTGATACACAGCGACGCACTTTCGCAGAACGCTCTCAGGAGCGCGCTGGAGATCGGCGCCTTTCAGGGCGTCCAGGACCTCTTCAAATTTGCGGACTTCTCGTGCACAGAATGCGCATGCTTCAAAATGCTGATTTAGCAAAAGCCGATCGTTCTCGGATACCCGGCGCTCGGCATATCGGATAAGTTCCTGAGTCTTGGCGTGTGCCATCCGTGGCTCCTTTCATGAAACAAGTCGCGCTGACCTATGGCCAAAAATACCTAAAGAGGAACTTTTTTTCCCCAGGGATCCTCTGGTCGCGGGCTTTAGCCCGCGTTTTCTTCACAATGGCGGCCAGACGCGGGCTAAAGCCCGCGACTACGTGCTTTTCGCATCGACATCAATGATTCCCCACCAGGAGGAAAGGCGCCCAGAAGTAAGGATGGGGCTCTTCGGATCGGACCTTTTGAATAGCCTGGCGTAGCGCTTCGGCTTTCGATAACCCATTCTGCCAGCTTTGATAAAACGTTTCCATAAACACTGAGGTCGAACGGTCATTGACGTCCCATAGACTCAACAAAAGCGACCGTGCGCCCGCGTATAGAAAGCCCCGCATCAAACCCAGAAGTTCTTCCTCGCCGGTCAGTTGACTTAATCCGGACTTACAGCCGCTTATCGTGAGGAGGTTCGTTTGGCATTGCATGGAGTACACATCGAGGGCGGTCATCCAGCCGTCTGCCAACTTGAAAGACGAAAATATAGGGTTGTCGTGCCTGAACACGGCGTGGGTGGCGACATGTACGAATTCCGCTTGTGCCGCCTCCCGCCGGAATACTCTTCGGGTTGCCCGGCGGCCGAAATAGGAACGCGCTTGTGGAAAGATCTGCCTCAACTGTTTCAGTTCGCGCGTAATCATCGGCGCATTCTCATCCGCAACGCCGATGAGAAGCGGCGTCGCATTTTCAACAGGTTTTCTCTCGATGCAATACCGCAAAACGGAAGCGCTTGGGGCGTATGAAATCGTGTGCCGGTCGATGAGGTAATCTTTTCCGTCAAAGAACGCGTGGAAGGGACAGTAGTGCAGCACACCGTGCGGCACGATAATCAAGTGTTTGGTGTGGATACCGTCCGCCAGCGGCTCGATGAGTTCAGTGTACATGCTGGACAGGTGATCCGTCGTTGCCTCCAGCAACTGCTCCTTGTATTCGCGAACGTAATCGTTTCCGACCAGGAATGTATCGAGCTGCAGCCGCAGCCGTTCATAAAGGTGCTGGATCCGGCTCCTGGTGCACACATGGCGCCGTACCACAGCACGATCTTTCGAGATCAGAAAAGCGAGGACCTCATCCCGGGCGATGAAATATTCAATCAGCGTGGAGTCTTCCGGCAAGACTCTTTGGACCTCCTCCACGGAAACGATTCCCACTTTTTGCAATGAGGCATAATCCGGATCTTGTTTCGAGAGTTCCTTCAGGGTGCTGGCGAGTTCTTTCTTCTTCGTGTCGATTTCCGCTCCACTGCGAAGTGCCATACCCGCTTTGGGCGCGTTCGATTCGGAACGGATGTAATAGCTGTTGAGCTCTTCGCGCAATGTCCGGATTCGATTCAGTAAGGAAACGTCGCTTTGGGCGGGAGCTGCGGGCATGTGTTGAGCAAGCAGATCCACCAGACCTCGGGACTTTGCATGTTCGCACCAGTTATAGGCTTCAAATGCTTCGTTTGCGGGATTTCCTTTGCGGAAGGCCAGACGCACGAGGGCCTCGTATACCTGTTGTTTGCCTTTGAAATGGCTGACCCGCAGTTCGTCCTGATGCAGATTCGACCGGTGGATTTCGATTTCCTGCGCAGCGAGGACATAAAACTCGTGTGCGCGCTCAAGGTCTCCCCGATGTTCCGCTACCTGAGCGTTTATTGAATAACAGGGGAATAAGTGAAGAGGGATCGGCGTCTCCTGAATCAGGTTCAAAATCTGGTCGGAATAGCCGGAAGCCTGCTCCAAAGAGGACAGTTCGAGTCCGACGCGGGTGAGAAGGACCAAGGCCATAGCGCGTTTGGAAGGTATTCCGAGTTCCGTGAAGTGTTCCAGCGCCGATGCGGCCAGCGAGCGCGCTTCCCAGAAACGTCCCACCAGAAAATGAACTTGCGCGCGGTACAACTCCAGCGAAGCCGCCCAGTACAGGTTCTTCTCGCGTTCAAAAATCAGCTGGGCTTCCCGAAACACCTGGAGCGCTTCGTTACCCTGCTGGTTGTGCGTCAGCGCGATCCCGACGAAGGTCATCGCTTTCGCCTGCTCGTAGCGCATTGTGAGCTGTTCGAAACTGTCGGCAGACCGCTTGGCCAACGTCAGGGCGTCGCCGGTAAGGTTCAACTGGAGATAAATCTCGGCTTCATCGAGATCGCAGAGTGCGGAGTGGCGCTGGCTTCCTTGAGCGTTGAAGTACTCACGCAGCTCATCAAAGCCC
>QHXC01000390.1 GCA_003222815.1 Acidobacteriota bacterium
GTCGGGACCGAATAAGAAACCCATGGGCCGCAGGTGCAGGTTGAACTGCTCCTGTACGACACCGGGTTCAACCCGCGCCCAGCGCTCCTCTGTATTAACTTCCAGGATGTGGTTGAGGTATTTAGACATGTCGACAACAACCGCATTGCCGACAGTTTGACCCGCCAGGCTTGTCCCACCGCCACGAGGCAGAATCGGCACTTTGAAATCGCGGGCCACTTCCATCGTCGCAAAGACATCTTCGTGCGTGCGTGGGACTACGACTCCTATGGGCTCAATTTCATAAATGCTGGCATCCGTGCTGTACATGAGCCGTGAAACACGGTCAAACCGAACCTCGCCCGTGACCCGCTTCTTCAGGGCCTCATACAGCTCTTCATTCATAGGGCCGAGAGTTTAGCACGGCTCGTTGACCATCTTCTTGTCGTAGAATCTTTGCCATGGATATCGCTGTGACGCCACCAAGGTAAGGATCTTCGATCAACCAGCCTGGCCAAAACTGTATTTTGTTGAGAAAAATTCAATGGCGACGAAAGTAACCGGTGGTTGGCGACGCGCAGTTGTCTGAAAGCCATGCTGCGCGTCGCCGGCTGCCGCGCGATCGAATCCCGAAATCTTCGTCTGCCAAAAATAAGGGCAGGGATCAGGAGTGTGTCCCTGAATTCCCCTTGATTATTCTATCGGTTCTCGACGAACCTTCTTGCGGCTACGCTTACGGGCGAGTGCCTGCTTAATGCGCTTCTTCTCTCCAGGTTTCAGGTAAAAGGAGTGCCTCTTGAGTTCCTTGATGATGTCTTCTTGCTGGACCTTGCGCTTGAAACGCCTCAAGGCATTTTCGATGGACTCACCATCCTGAATGCGAACCTCAGCCAATCAACACACCCCCATTCCGTTGGCAATCGACTTCTGAAAATATTAGGGACGCGCACAACCAAAGTCAAACTCGGTTTTGCGGGTTTTGGATGTATACTTCCGCGGTTATGGCAAGTTGTCCGTTGTGTTCTGACAGAGCGGGCAAGCGCTATTGCCCGGCCAAAGGCGTGCAAATCTGCGCGGTGTGCTGCGGGACACTACGCGAGGTGGAAATCGATTGTCCGAGTTCCTGCATTCACCTGAAAGCGAGCCGCTCTTATGCGGCGGAAAAGCAGATTCCCGATCCGCAGCTTGCCGCAAAAATTCACATATATGACGAAAAATTCCTGCACGACTTTTCGCCGATTCTGGATGCCGTCAGCAAATCTGTTGTTGAGGAGCGTTTGACGTCACCTTGGCTGGTGGACAGAGACGTTATCGAAGTTTACAAATCCCTGCACACAACGATGAAGACACTTGCCAGTGGCATCTATTATGAGTCGTTGCCCGATGGACCGGTACGGATCTCGTTGTTTCGCAGGTTGAAAACACTGATCGATGAACTAATGCAACCTGATCCAAGTGCGGATCACGGTGTTCTCAAGGTCTCCGAAGCGCTCGATGTGTTGGACTTCCTCACGTTTGTCGCTCAAATGAACTCGAGTGTCCGGCCCAGGAGCCGGGGCTATTTGGATTGGTTGTCCACGATGTCCGGCATGCCCGCTGCGGCAGAACATTCGAGCGGCCTCATCCTTCCCTAGCCGTGAAGATCCTGGCGATCCGCTTAGCGCGGCTCGGGGATGTTATTCTCTTACTTCCGGCGCTTGGCCTGCTCAAGGCAGCGTTTCCGAATGCGCGATTGACGTTTTTGACGGGCCACCGGTGCGCGGCGATTGCGGAGCTTTGTCCCCACATCGACGAGGTGATTGCGGTCAATCGTGTGGCAATGCGGGACGGATCGGTCGTAAACGCCGTGGGAGAGATGTTCAAACTGGTACGGGACATCCGCGGACGAAGATTTGACCTCGTGGTGGATTTCCATAGTTTTCGGGAAACGAATTTGTTGACGTGGTTGTCTGGGGCCCCAGTGAGGCTCGGGTTGAAAAGGTTTAAGGAGCCCTACCTGGGGTTTTGTTTTAATCAGCCTCCGGTACTGGAGGATAAGAGTCTCCACGTGGCGGAAATGTTTCAGACAGTGGTGGAGGAGGTTCCGCAAATGGAGCCCTCACCCGGCCACCGGCCACCCTCTTCCAGGGGGAGAGGGATCGTGATTCCGGATCATCTTCGCAAGTGGGCCGGGCGGGTTTTGCCCAATGAACCGCATCTGGCGCTGTACGTTGATGCACCGGTGCCCGAGCGGGTGTGGCCGCCGGAACGGTTTGCGGAGGTGGCGGATTTTGCGATCGAAAAGCTTGGAGCCGTAGTTGTGGTGCTTTCAGGCAAAGAGGGGACAAGGCTCGCTGATCGTCTTCAAGAAGCGAGCAGAAATCGAGCCCAAATCTATCGCTTCACGGATCTCACGATTCCCCAGCTTGCGGCGCTCATCGGGTCCTCCCGGCTGCTGGTCAGCAATGACACAGGCCCGATGCATATTGGCCCGGCGGTGGCTGTTCGCACGCTGGGTCTGTTTAGCGTCGGCTATCCCGAACACTTTCGTCCGATCGGTTCGGCGGACCAATTTCTGCGGGCAAACCCAATTGAAAGGATTAAAGTGAGGGATGTGATCGGGGCGGTCGACCAGATGTGGACTATTGCTGATCCAGATCCTCGACGCTGATTTTCAGAGACCTGAGAAACTTCAAGTCCTGCGCTGTGACTTTCAGTTTCATCTCGCCGCTCTTGAGTCCATTGGCGGTGGCTTCCTCGGGGCCATCAGCCTTCGAACGTTTGTTGAAACCGATCGTGGCTTCGAGCACGAGAAAGACGTCATAGCCGGCATTCCGAACGTTTTGAATGGCCTCGCTGATGTCTTCGGATTCGGAGAGCGCATCATTTATCGCCGCCCCTAGTTCCTTCATCAGTTGCTTGAAGTTGTCATCAAGTTGCAAATTATCCGCCTCCTTGGGATAAAACCACCTCTAGGACCATCCTACGCACAATGTTTTAATTTGGTCAATTCACAATTTACCACCGCGGTTTTTCCCGGATAATGGTAGGCTACCTTCTCTTGGACTCGGGTCTATGAGCACGCGTATTGATGAGCAAGTTGATAGCCTTTAAGATGCCCCAAAGGCCTGCCATGATCGAAAAATTGAAAATTATTTTCGGCGAGACGATTCGTTCACTTCGCCGGTTTTTCTTGGAAGTTCTGGCACTGTTCTTTGTGGCGCTGGCAGTCATAGGAATTGCCAGCATTGTTGACGAGTATCGGCGATATTCCAGCGCCCCGGACGCTGGCATTTGGCGCCTCTCAATGAGCACGCTATTCGCATCCATAATGCTCATTTCTGGCCTCCACACTTTCTGGAAGGCTCGGAAACTTCGGTAGTGAGCGCTGCCTATAAAACACGGACGGATGCCGAACTGGTTTCAATGTGTCTTAAAGGAGACGCAGAAGCCTGGGAAGCGCTCATCACGCGCTATCGGCGGCTGATTTATTCCGTCCCGGTTCGATTCGGTTTCTCGACGGCGGATGCGGCCGACGTGTTTCAGGCTGTGTGTCTGAAACTGATTGAGCACCTTCACGAGGTCAAGGATGAAACCAAAGTAAGCGCGTGGCTGATCACAACCACGACACGCCAATGTATCCACATCAAGGCGTTAAAGCGTCGCGAAGGCAGTACAGATGAGGAATTTGAGGAGCCCCCGGACCCGGCTGAAAACCTGGAAGAGGTGAGCATTATGGTTGAGCAGCAGCACACCGTGCGCGAAGCGGTCGAACAACTGTCCGGGCGCTGCCGGAACCTGATTGAAATGCTTTATTTCGACGTACGGTCGCTCAGCTACGATGAAATCAGCCAGGCCATGGGCATGCCCGTCGCCAGTATCGGACCGACGCGGGCACGATGTTTGGACAAACTGCGAATAATCTTGCGGCGCCGCGGCGTCAAAGAGTAAAGATTTTGTATTTTTCCCAAGCACTTAGCTCTCAATAGAGTGGAGATGAATGAGTAACTCGAAGTCAAAGGAATGAGGAGTCAAAGGAATGCGACACGTAACTACCGAAAATTTAATTGCTTACATGGATGGTCAGGCGTCAGATGTCGAGAAGTTGACACTGGAAAGCCACTTGACGAGTTGTGGAGAGTGCGGAAAGATAATGCAGGAATTCCAGTCTTTGATGACGCGCATTCAAGAAGACTCTGCTTACGAACCTCCCGTTGAGCTAGTCCAGTGGGGAGTTGGTCTGTTCCAGCCGATCGTACAACCGCAGGCGGGTGGAGGTCTTCGAAAGATCATCGCTTCGCTGGTGTTCGACACCTATGATCAGCCAATCCTGGCTGGCGTCCGCGGTGTTGGGGCGCCGCCCCGGCAGCTGTTGTTCCGCGCTGGTGATGTTGATGTTGACGTGAAAATCGAATCGATGGAGGCCAATGACCGCATCACTCTTGTGGGGCAGGTATTGTCTAGCGCCACGAAATTCTTCGATAATACTCCAGTGAAGCTGGAGTCCCACGGTATCGTCCGTTACCGGACCAGAACAAATGTGGTGGGTGAGTTCTCTTTCGACGAAGTCCCGAAGGATACGTATCATCTTTCGGTGGATTTGCCGGAAGGGCAAATCACGCTGTTTTGCGTGCACCGCGGTAACTCCTAAAAAAAGAAGATCGCAAATTTCCGAGTACGTGCAGGAAGCGAGCCCGCGTAGGAAACGTTGGAATCGTGACTGTTACCAATCCCGAGGACTGCTTGGCCGCGTTGGCCCAGATCCGGGATGCTGCCCAGCAACGGGCCTTCATCTCGAAAACTGAAGGCTCGTCCACCCAGGCTCTTATCGAAGCCATTTCAGTCAAAATCCCCGAACTCCTTCCGCGTGACCTAGATCTGGCACAGGTCTTCGCGGAAACGAACCTGTACATCGCTGAATTGGTGGATACACCGCTCGCCTGGGCCTATGCCAAAAGGTCCTGGGGACAGGTTCTCTATACCATACGAAAGTCGACAGAGGCGGAGGCTTACCTTGAAAAGGCTGTCGAGCTTTTCGAGGAAGCCGGACTGAGCGGTGAAGTTGGCCGCACACTCGTCGGGCAGATGGACAACCTCATATACCTTAGCCGGTATAGTGATGCCCTTGCTCTTCACGAGCGCGCCCGTGCGGCGCTTGAGAAAGCGAACGACATCGAATATCTCTGCACGCTGGAGGTTGCCCTCGGAAATCTCTATTACCGGCTGAATCGGTATAACGATTCTCTGGCCTATTACGATCGCGCTCATCAGAAAGCGTTAGAGAACGCGGACAACTATCGAATTGCGGCCATCGGCCTGGGTCGTGCCCACGTGCTTACCGATATGAACCGCTTCGACGAGGCCGTGCAGTGCTTCGAGATAACGAAACAGCATTGCGAGCGGCACGGCATGGGACTTTGGGCAGCAATGGCCGACCGTGGCATTTCGATAATGCATTTCATGCGCGGAAATTACTCGACGGCGTTGCGCATTCTGGAAAAAGTCCGGCGCAAGCATGAAGAACTGGGCGATGCGCGAAGGGTCGGTTTATGCGATATGGATCGCGCCCAGATCTACCTCGAGCTCAACCTTTTTGCAGATGCCGCGAAAATCGCTCAAAAAGCCTTCGATATTTTTGAGCGGCTCGGCAATCGATACGAAGCTGCCAGGTGCCTCACACACCGTGGAGAGGCCGAATTCAAGCTCCTCAACGACAAGGACGCGGAAAAGGCATTCGTTACCGCGCGAGACATGTACATGCAAGAAGGAAACGAAGTCTGGGTGGCGATCGTCGATTTGTGGCGCGCTCAGCTCCTGATCCGGCAACAGCAGTTTTCAACGGCTCAGGAACTGGCCCAACGTTCCGCTGAGATCTTCGAACGCCAGCACGTACCGGCGCGCGCAGCCAACGCGCGCGTGCTGTCGGCTCGTAGCTGGCAAGGACTGAAAGATACGGCATCCGCGTTGGAAGAGGCGCAAAAAGCGCTTGATGAGATCGAGGGTTATCACGCGCCGTGGGTGTCGATTCAATGCTACAACACGCTCGGGGGCCTGAAGGAATTGAATGGCGCTGCGGGAGAGGCCGAACTCTTGTACCTGAAGGCCATCGACCAGATGGAATCCTTGCGTGGAAATATCCGGCTGGATGAAATGCGCCTGTCTTTCGGCCGGGACAAGTATCAGGTTTACGAGAACATGGTGAACCTGAAACTTCGCAAAGGCGATTTCCGCGCCGCCTTTCAGTTTGTGGAACGCTCGAAGTCGCGAACCCTGATCGATTTGCTCGAAAAAAATGTCGAAACGGTTTGGGACACGAATGCGGAAGAGTCTCCGGGGCTGCAGCGCATCCGCAAAATCCGTGAAGAGCTCAACATCTTTTATAGCCGCCTCAACGAAGTCGGGAAGACGGCGCGAGCGACTCTGGCAGATACGGTCACCAGAGAAGAAATCATAAACCGCGAACAAGAATTGATGGAGCTGTTGAGGGAATTGGGTTCAGAGAGGTCCGGATGGGCCACGCTACAGAACATGAAGCTTCCAGACGTAAAAGAAGTGCAGAGCATGCTTCAACCGGACGAAGTGTTGGTGGAATACTACGCCATTGCCGACCGATTCCACGCTTTCCTCATCGGGCATGACAACTTTGAAGTCGTACAAAACCTCACGACTACGGAAGCCGTTCGAACTTCTCTGAAGGGTTTGACGTTTCAGCTCTCCAAGTTCCATTTGCAGCATTCATACATCCAGTCTCATGCCGATCTTCTCCTAACGGCCACGCGATATCACCTTCGCGAGCTCTATAGACAATTGATCGGACCGATCAAGGCTATAATCGGTCAACGATCGTTGATCATCGTCCCTCATCAATCTCTCCATTACATTCCGTTTCAGGCGCTCTATGATGGCTCGCGTTATCTCGTGGATTCGCACGCTATTGCCTACGCAGCCAGCGCATCGGTCTTGAAAATCTGCCGCGAAAGGAAAATTCAAAAGACGGATCACGATCTCGTGCTGGCGGTGGCCGACAAGACGACGCCGTATATCAACGAAGAAGTTGCGGCCTTGCGGGAACTCCTTCCCAAGGCGCGCGTCTTTGTTGGAGCTGAGGCGCGAGAAGACAAGTTGCGTCAGTACGGTTCCTCTGCCGGGAAAATCCACATCGCCGCGCACGGCATTTTCCGCGCCGATAATCCGAAGTTTTCATCGCTTCGCCTGGGCGATAGCTGGGTGCTTCTCTTCGACATTTTTAATCTGCAACTCGGCGCCGAGCTAACGACGCTGAGCGCCTGCGAAACAGGAATGAACGCGGTTTGGGAAGGTGATGAACTGCTGGGACTCGCAGGCGGATTTCTTTACGCTGGCACTCCTTCCCTTGTAGTCAGTCTCTGGACTGTTAACGACCGATCGACCGCTCAACTCATGCGGCGCTTCTACCAGGGCCTGAAAAGCGGGTTCTCCAAATCTCGCGCGATTCAAGAAGCGGTGCTCGAGGTTAAAGCCAGATTTCCACATCCGTATTACTGGGCGCCCTTCATCCTGATGGGGAAATCGTAGGTCTCAGTTAATACACAAAGCCACGAAGTGCGTTAATCTAGATTCTCATGCGCGAACTGAAATCCCGTTTTAAGACCGATTCCGGCATCGAGCTGGAGCGTTTTTATCGTCCCAGATCATCGACAGAGGACAAGATCGGTCTTCCGGGCGAGTTCCCTTACACACGCGGGATCCAGCCAACCATGTATCGTGGCCGGCTATGGACCATGCGCCAGTATGCCGGGTTCGGATCTGCGGCCGAGACCAACGAGAGGTTTAAGTACCTGCGGGCACATGGACAGACAGGCCTGTCTGTCGCTTTCGACCTGCCTACACAGATCGGCCTTGATTCAGACCACCCGCTCGCGGCGGGTGAGGTCGGAAGAGTTGGAGTGGCGATCGATACGCTGCACGATATGGAAGTGGTGTTCGAGGGGATTCCACTTGATCGTGTTTCCACCTCCATGACCATCAACGCAACGGCGGCAGTATTACTAGCCATGTACATTGCCGTCGCCAAGAAACAGGGTGTGTCACCAACGCTGATCGAAGGCACTATTCAGAACGACATCCTGAAGGAGTACATCGCACGAGGGCTTTACATCTTTCCGCCCAAGTTTTCATTGAGGGTCATCACGGATGTCTTCGCATACTGCAAGGACGAAGTGCCGAACTGGAACACAATATCCATCAGCGGCTATCACATTCGCGAAGCCGGCTCAACCGCAGTTCAGGAGCTGGCGTTTACTTTCGGGAACGCGATTGCCTATGTGCAAGCGGCGCTCGATCGCGGCTTGGACATCGATTCCTTTGCTCCCCGTTTATCCTTCTTCTTCGATACGCATAACGACTTTCTCGAAGAGATTGCCAAATTTCGGGCGGCACGCCGCATTTGGGCCTGGATCGCTAAAGACCGGTTTGGGGCCCAAAATCCACGGTCCCAAATGCTTCGTTTTCACGCGCAGACCGCGGGCTCATCCCTTACGGCACAACAACCGGACAACAATGTCGTCCGAGTTACGATTCAGGCGCTCGCGGCCATACTCGGCGGGGCGCAGTCGTTGCACACGAATTCCAAAGATGAAGCTCTCGCGATACCTACAGCTGATGCGGCAAGGCTTGCCTTACGGACGCAGCAAATCATTGCTCATGAGTCGGGAATTCCCAATACGGTGGATCCTGTCGGTGGATCCTATGCCATCGAGACGCTAACCAATGAGATCGAGAGGCAAGTAACCCAATACCTGGAGAAGATCGACAGCCTTGGCGGTATGTTGGCCGCCATCGAGATTGGTTGGGTACAGAGCGAAATTCAGGATGCCGCGTACAAATATCAACAGTCCATTGAGAACAAGGAGCGAATTGTCGTCGGCGTGAATAAGTTTCGAGGAGATGAAGAGACTGAAATTCCGATTCACACCGCCGATCCCGCGCTGGAAGCGGCCAAGATCGAATCGCTCTCCCAAACACGAGCCCGTCGAGACGGACGTAAAGTACGAACAGTACTAGAGCGCCTGCAAAATGCGGCGCGAGGCCCTGAAAACCTGATGCCTTACATTGTGGAGGCTGTCGAAGCCTACGCGACTATCGGTGAAATTTCCAACGCGTTTCGCAAAGTGCACGGCGAATACAAGGAGGCGCTGACGGTTTGACCAACGTCCTCGAGCTTAAAAATCTGAAGACCTACTTTTTTACTGATGAAGGCGTGGTCAAAGCTGTGGACGACGTCTCCTTCAACGTCGAACAGGGAAAGACTCTTGGTTTGGTTGGTGAGAGCGGCTGTGGTAAGAGCGTGACCGCAATGTCTATTTCGCGGTTGGTCAGCCCACCTGGAAGAATCGTAGGAGGCGAGATCCTTCTGAACGGACGCAATCTTGTTCCTTTACCGGACCAGGAAATGCGGCAAGTGCGGGGCTCTCAGATTTCGATGATCTTTCAGGAGCCGATGACCGCGTTGAATCCCGTCCTGGAAGTCGGGTTTCAAATAGCGGAAGCGGTGCTGGCTCACGAAAGTGTTTCCAAGCGAGAAGCGTGGTCCCGGGCTGTCGAATCCATGCGGGCCGTTTCTATTCCGGATCCGGAAAAGCGTGCGAGAGATTACCCGCACCACCTTTCAGGTGGAATGCGCCAGCGCATCATGATTGCGATGGCTTTGGTTTGCAGTCCGGAACTCGTGATCGCCGATGAACCGACAACGGCTTTGGACGTCACCATCCAGGCTCAGATACTGGAATTGCTCGATAGTCTGCGGCAAAAGTACAACCTCTCGCTGATTCTGATCTCTCACGATCTTGGAGTGATCGCCGAAGTTGCGGAAACTGTAGCCGTCATGTATGCGGGTAAGATCGTCGAGATGGGGCCGGCAATGGGTGTATTTCACAATCCGAAGCATCCATATACACAGGGCCTGCTGCAGTCCGTGCCCCGCTTGGGATCCAGCGTTCAAAAGAAGGATCGGCTGGATGTGATCGAGGGCATGGTGCCCAATCTTCTGCATCTGCCCGATGGCTGCTCGTTCGCGCCCCGCTGCCACAAAAAGACTGTCGAATGTACGCTCTCCACAATTCCGCTCGAGCCTGTTTCCGAACGTCAGGAGGTCCGTTGCATTCATGCCTGATGCGGCAGAGCCCCTATTGAGCGTCCGAAATCTCAAAAAATACTTTCCGATTCGCCGGGGTATTCTGTCGCGGGTCGTCGATCACGTGAAAGCGGTAGACGACATTAGTTTCGACATCAATAAGGGCGAAACATTCGGTCTGGTCGGAGAATCCGGTTGCGGCAAGACCACAGCAGGCAGGGCGGTTTTGCGGCTTGTCGAACCCGATTCAGGAACGATCCGTTTTGACGGTATCGACCTGCGCTCATTGGGACCTCAGGAGATGCGCCGCCGCCGGCGCGAGATGCAGATCATATTTCAGGATCCATACGCGTCTTTGAATCCCCGCATGACGATTCGGGCCATCGTTGGGGAACCATTTGCGATACACGGCATGGCCAGTGGTTCCGAGAGAAATGACCAGGTCGCCAGCCGGCTGACGACGGTCGGACTCGATCCAAGCGTGATGAATCGTTATCCGCATGAGTTCAGTGGGGGCCAGAGACAAAGGA
>QHXC01000617.1 GCA_003222815.1 Acidobacteriota bacterium
TTCAAGTTCGACCTCCGCAACATATAGGCCGGTTGTGCCCGGCCAGCGATCTCCCGAGAGCGCCGACCTGCCGACTTGTGCGCCCGTGTGGTCGTAGGTTCCAAAGTGGATGTTCGTGAAATCGCACTGATTGGAGCACTTGATTCCGACCTTAAGCCTGAAACGTTCGCCAATCACGACCGCCGATGGGGTATCCCACGTGACGACGAGCGTAGTGTGAGGCTGGACCGTGAATGAAATCGGCGCAGAGGCCTGGATATAGGAAACGCCTTCCTTCACAACCGCCGGAGATACCGCCAACCACGTATATTCTCCTGGCTTCACCGGCGCTTTCATGACGAACTCACGAGTTCGGTTTGTCACGCCGTCGAATTCGGTGAGCTCAACGCGGCGTGGGTCTGCGCGGGCGTGGTCTTTAACCAGCAGGGCGTGCCCACACAGGTCGCATGGCGGGGAGCACGATACCTTCGCCTGCAGCGTCACATCCGCCCCAGCATCAACAACGTCTGGAGAGACGTCGACCTCGCAGATCGTGTGACCGAGCATCTTCTCGGTTTTCGAAGTCATGTGATCCCCAACTGCAGGGGCGGTTATTCGTTGAGGCTGCGCGCTACCGCGCTTGCGCTTCGCGGACCGCCCGCGATCTCTCGGTTTTGACAATGTGGGCGGTCATAGACCGCCCCTCAACTAATTCCCCGGTTCCTTGACGGCGTTCGTGCCTGCGATGTAGCCATGGACGAGGGCTCTTCCCAACCCATGTTGGTTGCCGCCACCGCTGGACTCTCCGCCGGCATAGAGGCCAGGTATGGGATCGCCCTGCATGTCGATAACCTGAGCCCGCCCGTTGATGCGCAGACCACCGTATGAATCGTGCCAGACCGGATTGAGGGTCGCTGCGTAGAATGGCGGTTTCTCGATCCGGTACATCGGCGCATCGGCGCCGCGCCCGAACTCCGGATCGCTGCCTTTGTCCACATAAGAGTTCCACCTGGCCACCGTTTCCACGAGATATGTGAGCGGGACTCGCTGGAACTCGTGACCTTTATGGATCTTTGCGGCGAGTTCCTCGATCGTATCGGCGCTGAAGAAGTAGCCGTTGGTGGGCGATGTGAACGGCGGATCGATGTTCCACTTGTCGCGCTCGACCGCAGCGCGATCGAAAATCGTCCAGATCGGTCCGGAGAAGAAGTCCGGAGCCTTCGAGCCCTCGTTCATCGCCATGGCGGCGTGAATGCTGTTGGGCTCCCGGTAGGTCGCCCTGATGTTTGCCACGCTCGCATTGCGCCAATCCAACTGCTTGTGCTCAAGCCCCGACTTGGGCTGGCCCTTGCGGGGATCGGCTGGAAAGGCGGCGCCGCCCTGCCGTGTTGTGATCAGCATTTCGTTGAAGAATCTCTTCCCAAGCTGGTTAACAACGATCAAGTGTTGGAAGGAAGCGTCGGCAAGATTGATGCCGGTGGATCCCCGGAACGAGAACGTCGGGTGGCCCGGAAGCATGTCCGTATACGGATCCCGCGTGGCCAGATTTCCCGGGATATGAAACGTGTTGTTGTACGACAGGTTCTGCTGCATGCCTGCAAGGTTCGCTCCGATCCTCATGCCGGCGATGATGCCGCTGGCGTCCTGACCGCGCGGTCCCAGCAGGGCCCAGCCGCTGGACACGAAAGCGGGCTCTCGGAATGCCGGGTAAAACATGCTGCGGAACTGCGGATTGGCGCCATGACCTCCGGCGCCAATGATGATCGCCTTGCGAGCCCTGATGTATATGGTCTCGCTACGATCGTCGACGTTGCCGTTCTGCCAGAGGCTCTCCAAACGCCTCCCGGTCTCCGGATCGAACCTTGGCGAATAACTGGCCCGGATACCCACAACACGGCCGGCGAACTGCTGCTCGCGAATAATCTCGTCCATGTGGCGGTTGAGTATGAACTTCACACCTTTTTCACGAGCGGAGAACTCCAGACACCTGGAGAGCGCCGCGCCGTTCGCGCGCGCGCCTTTGCTGGCGACGAAGCTTCCGTCCTCCATCACACGTGGCGCGAAGTGACTCGAGCTTACCTTAGGGATTCCGGCATCCTTTTTCGTGATCGTTCCCTTCTTGATGTCCGTAGTGGGGCCTTCCATGAGGAAGGTCACCGCCCGCCTCGCGCGCGACATTCCGCCATTGCCGTGGGTTCCGAATATCCGGCCAAAACGGACGTAATTCGCCATGAGGAATTCTCGAGTGGCGGAGCAGTTATCGGCGTAAGCCCGATGCAGATCGCGTTCGTTGTATCGGTAGGGTGCCTGGGCCGCGGCGTCCATAACCGACCAATCGGTATGGTCTCTGAACAGGAAGTCCGGATCCTCCGTCAGTTCCTCCACCGATTGCCGCCGTGGCGCCGTGACGAATCCCTCCCGGTCATTCTCGCCGGCAATATCCCTCAACTGAAGGGGATCACCACCGCCAAAAGAAACCTGCCCGCCGCTGTGCAGCATCTTGCCGCCCAGGTCGAAGTTCTGGTCGACGACGATCACGGACGCCCCAAGGTCCCGCGCACGAATGGCGGCGGGCAACCCGGTGCACCCTCCTCCGA
>QHXC01000618.1 GCA_003222815.1 Acidobacteriota bacterium
AAAAAGCGCAACTGGAAGCGCAACGCCGGTTTGACGAGTTCATGCGTGAGACACGGGCGTGGCAACGGGGGGACTCAACGTAAGGCGACTCTGTAAAGCGTGAGGTCCTGAACCGATGCAATTGGGGTCATCGTCGCGCGAATGGTGGTAAGTAGATCGTCATTGGTCTGCATTGCAGCAAAGTTTTGGTAGAAACGATAGCCGGGGACACTGACAAGCACGCAGCCTCCCTGTTGGGGATTACGGAGTTCGTTCTCCAGAACATCATTGCCCCACAGAAATGGCCACGAGGGGATCCGGCGTTGTTCCATTGGCGGGACGCCACTCCACAACGAGAAACTGTATAATCCCGGCACACTCAGGACGGTTCGGCAGTTCGCTGCAATCTGGTTTGTCATGTAGCTCAGACGTGTCGTGTCCTCGGAAGGCAACCGCAGCCATGATGTACCCGGCAAATCGACAGCATGCAGAGATCGGCACCGGTTCCACATGCGTCCCGCATTGATCGCACTAGAAGCTAGGAGAGACCCGGCCAGCAGAAGTCCCAGTGTGCTGGGCGATATTATCGGGTAGCGTACGCCGAGAGTGACGGTCTGCTTCGAAAGAGTGTGAGTGCCGTCTCCAAACAGGACCGCTGCCGCCGTTATCGGCATCAGAGTGGCCCAATCAACCTGCTCACCCGCCATTGGAAATAACTGAAGGCTGCACAGCACCGACAGGAGTGCCAGCAGCGTTCGCTCCAGGTAAGCCACAGGTTCCATTTGTGAAACGTCAAATACTAGCAGCCATAGGAACAGCAGTGACCCGGTCAGAGCAATGCGGGGGTCATACCACAAACTAAGCAATAGTACGGCGCCGGCTAAAGTTTTCACACCCGCCAGGGCGATCGTCTTTTGCGAGAACTCAACACGATGAATGATCATGACGACATTGGCCGAGGCGGCTGCGAACGCGCATAGCAGCAGAGAACTCCTTCGGCCCGCGTCTAAAAAGGGGTTGTGGTACATCCGGCTAAGGAGTCGCGGCGAAATGATAAGGCCGTCGACCACTCCGTGCGGTGTAGTTCCTGTTGCCAGCACGCCACCAATGCCAACACTGATGGCCAGTATCAGGCCCGCCGATAACCAGAGCAGGGCTGCCGGGCGGACCGGATCGGGCCGAGGTTGGCGGGAAGCCGCGAAGATGATCGCAACCAGCGAGACCACGTATACGAATACAAAAAGCTTTTCTGACGCCGCTTCGGCGACATTTAGAATCATGAAAGCCGGCAGGCAAGACGCAACTAAAACACTTATCAGGAAAGACGATGTTCTGAGCCATCCGTCTTGAAGCTGCAAAGTTACAGCAAGCGCAAACGCGATCAGAATGAATAGTCCAATGTTGATTTTGAATAGCAGGATCACCCCAATGATGAAGCCGGCCCAAAATGCTCGCCGGACGTGACGGACTCCTGACAGCCATCTGGCTCCCACCCACAACAGCATTGTAAGCGCGGCAATAATCCAAAGCTGCGGGTGACCGACCGCTTTTGCAATCCCGTTCAAGCGCAAACCGATCAATAGAACTACGGCAATGCAGACTGCAAACTGGCCCGTCCAGCGCCACACGAGGCCGGCGAAGAGAATAGCTATTGCTAACCAAACCGGCAGTGTAATCCAGCGCAAAACGTCGTGAGTCACATTCGAGGCATCAAAGGCCGTAAAAAGGCCGGCGCTTAGGAAGGTATACGGTCCGTATACAGAATAGATAGCGTCGTAAGGCGTACGCCCCATGAGGAAGTCACGGTACGCCAAAAGGAAATAACCCTCATCGTCCCAGAAGACGAACGTGGTGAATAGAGATCCAAAGGCGAACACCCCAATCAGACAGACTGCAATCACGCCGACGAGGCATCGCAGAATCCGGCGTTGTACGCCTTTCTCGTTCCACATATGCTGTGTTGTTCCCGACGGCGTGGACAGCGCAGTGGGTGTAAGGTGAACCCATTGAATCACGCGGCAACCTGTAACTCAACATCAAAATCGCGGCGTGCCTGGACTGGTGTGCGGTAGTTCAGGCGTTCCAGAATCCAGTAATCGTTATAGCGATCTCGGAACTCGATGGGGGCGGCCTCAGTGTAAGATGTCGTGTGAAAATGGAGGCAAAGTCCCGATTAACATTGCGGAAAGAGTGGCTTCTGATTCCAGTCTCGA
>QHXC01000619.1 GCA_003222815.1 Acidobacteriota bacterium
CATTAGTGCTACCGTGAGGGAGCGGTTGCTTGAATCACACGGTTTACCGCTGAGTAGACCAGCTACAGAATGACCAAGGGACGTTGGTCACCCGAATTTGATCACCACCGTAAGTTTCTCCCGACCCTCGTTTTGTCTATACTTCCGAGTTGTTTGCCGGGTGGCGGAAGAAAGACGCGCCTTGCATCGGCTCGCGAGGTCCCGTGCGTAAACAGGTTCGCGGGAGGCGATTGCCAGCGAAAGGCCGATTTTCGCCGCCCGGCAGCTACTTGCCTCACAGCCCGGTCTGCTCACGCGCGTTTCAGTTTTGCCAGCCGCGAGAAATCACAATGCCCAGTTGGTCCATGACTTACGTCGCGCTTCCCCGTTCCGTCGATTCCGATGATGTAGATGTCGTAATCCACGTAGGACGGGCGTGACTTCGGTAATGACGGCATCAAGCCGAGCCGAGTGAGAATAGGACATTCTGGGATGCTCATGAAGTTCGGCACGCCAAACGTGTACGTATGCCCCCGACAACAGTGCTTGCCACCCGGTGTTACAAAATTGTCGAGTTCGCATTTGCTCGGTATTTAACAAGAAGGAGTGAGGATTTCAAATGAAGAAGAAGGAATGGAAGGTTGACGAAAACGGACGTCGCTGGTTCCGGCACGCAACTTCCCACGCGCTGTGGGTGCCCGTGACCAGGAACTACTCCGAGGAGGTCGTGCGGGAACGCAAAAAGTGCACGCTGGACGAACTCATTGGTATGGGCATGATCGGCACGCTCCGGTACAGGGCTGCAGGCCTCCTGTCGTTGCAGAGTAAAGGACTCACCGACGAGGTATGGGAAGACGTAGCGAGCATTTGGGAGATCGCTGACATTGCCTGGGCCGCAAAGCGCAACGGACGAAGCCTGAGACAAACCAAGGCGACCCAAAAGCGTAGGGATATCGAGCAGTTGGAGAGGATGTACAAAAGGCGTCGTTGATTGTCAGGGGAAAGCGTTCTTTGCCTATCGGCGAATGGCCCGCGTTACCAAAACGTGCGGGAAGCGTCGAACAGGTGTGTTGGTCAAACGCTCAGGTCCAATCGCGCCATATCAGGGCATTTGCCGATCCTGTCACAATTGAGGCTCACAGCGAAGAATGAACGACCCCGTGTGGGGTCTCAATGTTGAAAGTGCTTTGTTCGAGAGGCCGCCGTGGATCATTTACGCGCATGACCCCGCAAAATTCCGTTTTTCGTACTCATTTAGTATGGGACGCATTCCACAGCCCACTGCGATTCTGGATGCGAAAGGCGCATTTTTGACGCACCCCGAACGGCGTCGCCCAAATGAACCGTACGAAACTCGACCTCTCGGCTCGCCGCCTAAGTACCTCAGCGACGAGGCCAAGAAGTTATGGAAGGAGATTGCTCACAATCTACCGCCCGGTGTCGGTAAGGTTTCCGACCGCCACGCTTTTGAGATGCTGGTTCGGTTGATGGCAAAGGAGAGAGCCGACTCGATCAACAACAACGAGCGCGGGCAGCTGATCAAACTACTGGGCAGCTTCGGCATGACCCCCGCTGATCGTTCTAAGATTTCAATCGAGTCTCCTCCGCTGAACCGGCCGCAACGATTTCTTACCAGGTCCAAGCCGATAAGCGCGACGCCTGCGGTGAGCGATGAGCGTAGCGATGCGTCCGTTCAGTAAAGTGTTGGTACACAAAAACCAACGTGCAGCGACGTATGCGTTTGCCTCGTGGGCGCAGGATTTCAGTTCTCAGCACAGATATTCCCCGACCGGAAAGCCCGGCTTGCGACCGGGCCTCAGTGTTCGTCTGGAAGCAAGATCGTTCGTAGACAACCTGTCCTCTGTGATGTGTCCCAGATTTTGGTCCCAGCACTGAGCCGTAAGCGGAGGGCAGCCGCCAGCCATTCTAGGCTGAGGCTCGTTTTCGCGACGGTTATGCTCGTCAAGCTCTCGTTAGGTGGGATGCCGAGGAGTCAGTCGCAACGCTTTAGCGAGTGGAGCATGGGCCTTTGCAAAATTCCGGACCGGTGATTCGTGTGCCGGAGGGCACCGAGATCCAAGTTTCACTTCGCAATTTTGTTCCGGAGAAGACGCTACGCATTTATGGATTACATCAGCGGCCGGGTAACGCGGAGGGGGCGATCGAAGTGCCCATGGGCACAACCCGGGAAGTGCGCTTTACGACCGGCGTTGCCGGGACGTATTTCTACTGGGGCACGCTGACGGGGAAAGGGCTGGATGCCCGGACGGCGATCAAGAGTCAACTCCACGGAGCGCTTGTAGTCGATGCTCCGGGCGGCAAAGCGGATGATCGCATTTTTGTGCTGGGGCACTACTTGGCAGAAGGCGACCCCAAAGCGAATCCTCCTTGGGCTGACCTTGAGACATGGGTGATCAACGGGCGGTCGTCGCCGCTCACCGAACAGCTGACCTACAGAACCGGCGATTTATTTCAAGACTTACGAACGATCGAAGCTCTTTAAGACACACCGGTTCGAAGGCCCTTTGCCCGTTCACTGCATCTGCGTCAAAACGACCTTACAGTTGTTAGTGTGTCTGTTCTGCTAGTAGCTACTCGGGGACGGATAATCGTCCTCACGTGACATGACGAGATCTCGCGGGATTTTGCTTTTCAGGGGAGCAGATTTATTCATTGTTTCGGAGTGTTCTCCTTCTCAATCGCGAGGAACGAAGGAATTCACGAACTAACTGTGAAACCGCTGCCGGTGGTCTCACTAATGAATATCGAGAACTGAAAGGAAAAGACGGCAGACAGTTTGGAAAGTGGCTGGAGCAACGCGGGGTGGGTTCAGTTTCGAAGGTAATAAGGCCCGGCCTCTTGCGAGGCCGGGGAGCGGTTAGCCGCTGCGTTGCGGTCTACC
>QHXC01000620.1 GCA_003222815.1 Acidobacteriota bacterium
ATGAAATTGGAATCCGCTTGGCTGTGGGCGCGTCGAATTGGCAGGTTTTGAGAATGGTGCTGCTGCAGGGATTAAGATTGAGCGGCATCGCTGCGGTCCTTGGGATCATCCTCGCCGCGGCCTTGAGCGGGATGACTCCAGAAATGGTTTCATATGTGAATCCCGACGATCCGTCCATCTACATCGGCGTCCTTCTCTTGATGCTCCTCGTAACGGGTGCCGCATGCTACGTGCCCGCCCGCCGGGCCTCAATGGTCGATCCAAACGTGACACTGCGAAGCTGATTGTAAAAGGACTGGACAACGATTTTGGGTTTTGACAGCATGACGCAAGCTAATTCCTGAACCAAAAAACGCCGGTTTTCAGAGCATCGCCCGAGCTTATGTAAGGAGGCTTGAGATGGAATATTCTCGGAGGCATTTTCTGAAGGCTGCAGGATCGGCCGTTGCTTCCCTAACAACTGTTGGAGCGGGAATCGCCGTTGGAGGGGCGGGAGCCGGGGCTCCTCCAAATCCATCTCCGTTTGGGATTCCGACACCCATGACGAAGGAAACCGCTAGCTTCAACATCAATGGAAAGATTTACCAGGCGGAATACGAAGCCAGAACGACGCTGTGGGAAGTCATTGCGATGAAGCTCGGTCTGACCGGGACGAACAGGAGCTGTAATCGAGCCAGTTGCGGCGCATGCAGTGTGCTCATCGATGGGACACCATTCTATTCCTGTCACACATTGGCGATGGAAGCTGCAGGCAAAAAGATATTCACGGTTGAAGGATTGGGCGATGAGAAGAATCTGCACCCCATGCAAAAGATCGGTCACATGTACGTGGCCGCGGATTGCGGCTTCTGCACAGCGGGTTGGGAGGTGACCGCGAAGGGTCTTCTGGACAAGAACCCGAATCCGTCCGTGAATGATGTGAAGGCCGCACTGGCCGGACATATCTGCCGGTGCGCTGCATACTCGGCGATTATCCGGACCGTGGTCGATACCGGTAAGGTGCTGCGCGGGGAGGCGGAAATTGCATGAGCGGCTGCGCGCGAAGCGCGAGCCCGATAGGGCGAAGCGAGTAAAAACATGAGCGGCTGCGAATGCAAGCCCGATAGGGCGAAGCGAGTAAAAAATGAGACAAACTAAGACGAAGATCGAACCCAAGATGGAATCAGTCATTCAGGTGAAGCTGCCCATGGTTCGGAATTTTTCGACCGGTGGCGGACACGGTCCGGAGGATGTGCTGATCGAAGGCGATAGGAAAATCGTGACGAAGAAGTGGCAGGGCTATCCCCCCGTAAATCTCAATGTGGTCGGAAAACCGATGCCGCCGTTGCCCGAGGTTGCGATACCGCGGTTTACGGGCAAGGCGGAGTATGCGACTCGCGTGAGGTTGCCCGATATGCTCCACGCGAAGGTGCTGACGTCTCCACATCCTCATGCCAGGATTAAGAACCTGGATACTTCAAAGGCCGAGAAGATGCCTGGCGTTGCCTACGTGCTCACGTATAAGAACGCCCCACGTACTTATCCATTACCTCAAGAACTAAACTTCCAAGGTGAAGTCGTCGCCATTGTTGCTGCCCAGACAGAGGACCTTGCAGAGGATGCCGTCGACGCGATCGAGGTGGAGTACGAGATCCTTCCCTTTGCTTCTACAATCGAACAGGCGATAAGGCCTGATGCGCCAGATCTTCGTCGAGGAAGAGGGAATCTCATTCGACTGGATCCGAATAATCCCCACTATGATCCTAACGCGACATGGGTGTCCCAACATGGTGATGTTGAAAAGGGATTTCAAGAAGCGGATATCGTCAAGGAGTTCACCTATTCCTTCGCAGGAGCGGTTGCCGTTCCGATGCAACCCTTTGGCGGCGTTGCCAAGTGGGACGGCGACAAACTGACGTTCTGGGGCATGGGGCAGGGCATCTACCCCCAACGAGCGGAGCTGGCTCGGGGGTTGGGAATCGATCCGTCCAAGATCAGATACATTAACAAATACAACGGCTGCACGTTTGGGGCAGCGATGGCGGCGTCGAGGTTCAATCCATATATCGCCTATGTGGCCAAAATGGCGGGCAAACCCATCAGGTTAATGCTCGCAAAGGACCAGGAACTGGCGTACCTCCAGATTAAGCCGGAGATCCGCACGAAATTTAAGGTGGGAGCCAGGAAGGACGGGCGGGTCATAGCTCTCCTCCACGAGGTCCACATCAGCAGTGGCGATATCGAGGGAGGCGGCCATGCGACGGCTGAAATTTCGAAGAACAACACAGAGTTGTACACATCGAGTGTTCCACACTGGAAATCGAGATGGTTTACTTATAAGACCAATGCGATGCGATCCGGACCAGTCCGGAGCTACACGCAGCAAGAAGTCAAGTGGGCCTGGGAAAACATGATGGATGAAATGGCAGAAGCGGTTGGGCTGGATCCCATCCAGTTCAGGCTTCTGCATATTTCCAAGCCAGGGACGAAGCTCACCAAGGAATGGCATTCGGACTTGGGCGAGAGGTTCGAGGCAGAGAACGGCGAGGTCATGCACGATTCGTTTGCGTCCGTCGAGGTGCTGGAAGAGGGGGCCAAGGCTATTGGATGGGATAACAGGAATGCCGTGCCCGGCGGCATGCCTGGACGGTTCAAGAAGGGGATCGGAGTGGGCATGTCGCAGCACCATGCGGGACTGACCATGAAGAACGCTCTTCCCGACAGCGGAACCAATCATGATACCGCGCTGGCCCACGTCGTTGCGGAAATCCTGGGATTCACGACTCGAGATCGTATCCGCGTCATATGGGGCGACTCCGACCTTGCACCTGAAAGCAATACGTGGCTAGCGGGCAAAACCATCACCTTGCAAGGGGCGGCCGTCTTTAGTGCGGCCGACAAGCTGAGAAAGGATCTTCTCCAACGCGCCGCAAAGACCTTGAACGTGGATGTAGCCAAACTTCAGATGCAAGATGGCGTCATCTCGTCGACAGAAGATCCCCGCAAGAGGATAACGTTTGCAACACTGGCCAGGACGAACAAAGGCGTCATACGCCAAACGGGAAGAGGCGCTCATAAAGATCAGGGAAGAGCATTGAGTAAGGGTGTGGGGGCCTGCTTCATCGAGGTTGCGGTGGACACCTGGACCGGTGATTGGCGCATTGTAAGAACCGTATACAGCCATGACACAGGATTAGTTGTCAACCCGATGGTTGGCGAAGCCGATATGCACGGATCACTTGTTCAGAGCACTCAGATGACGACGGATGCCATTCCGTGGGATCGGGAATTTCCAGGTACTCGTCACTACAAGGTCGGCTACCTGTCCTTCAGGCTTCCCACCATCATGGACGTTCCCGAAGACCAGACAAACATATTCATTGATAGCTTAGAACCTCGTTGGTTCTTTGGTATAAAGAGTTTCAGTGAGACCAGCATCGGGGCTGTGCCCGGCGCGATATCGAATGCCATCTACAATGCGTGTGGGGTCCGGATCCGAGAGCATCCGATCACGAGGGAGAAGATTCTAGCAGGCCTCAAGCTTGGGGGAACCGGCCGGCAGTAAGAAGGCCGAAGGTGTATCAGAACGCATACTTCAAGGCGAACTGCAGGATTCTCGGCTCCATGGAATTGCGGGTTAGGCCGAATACTGTTCACTTAACGGGCGAATCTGGGTCAGCTTTTCATTCGGATGAGAATTGGGAATTGGGCATTGATCAGACCGGATCTGACCAATGCTCAATTCCTAATTCTCATCCGAATGAAACCTGCGCATAGTAGTTCAGTGAACAGCATTGGGGTCAGGCCTGGGTTAGGCCGAACACGTTGCTGGAGACGGTCGTGTTCACACCACCGGTGGGGCAGGTGGTTCTCGGTTGTCCTTGCTTACTCTGATTTCATGCCGCACCGACACATCCGTTTCCAAGTACGGATCGCTGCGAGCATTTGTCACAACGCCATCCTTCACGATATTGCCGATGGCATCGCGATGGAGTTTAGCAAAATTCCCGCGTCCCTCGGCCCACTGGCATGCAGAAGAAGTTCCGACCACAGGGAGGCAGGAACTGATCGGCGTGCCTTGGTAAAATGCCTGCGAGAGGCCAACCGACGTTTCCTGACCGTGCCATGGCAGCCGGTAATAACCAAAAATCTTCGCGGTGTGCGGGCGATCCGTTGCTAGCGGGCCTTCATCAATCTTCCCGCTAGGCAAATACGTCATCGAGGGAAGGTCGAAGGCGCGCCCATTGTTGGGTGAGTGGCGGCCACCGTTGCGATCGGTCGGATCGGTGTCGACCAGGCCGGAGTAGTTGCCCCGGAGTTTGCGGATTAGGGCTAATTTTGGGGCTTTTCGGGGAAAGGAGAGAAGCCAGAAGCCGGAATAACGCCACATTATTTGGAATTGTGGCGGAATCAAGCTCCTTCTGGCTTCGGACCCCTGGCTTCCTGGTTTTGACTTACCCGCCTGCGCCGTCCGCGGTGAAGTAAGCTTCTAAGGAATCCAGTTGGTCGGTTAACTCTTCGACTTTCTCATGCAACAGGTTTCGGATGGAGATCATGCCTGCCAGCCTGCCGTCTCTGGTGACGACTGGAAGGTGCCGGATATGCTTTTCAAGCATGTGCTTCAGCGCATCGTCGACAGTGGCGCTCCGGGGTATGGTTTCGACAGGAGATGTCATGACTTCCTTCATTCGCGTGGTTTTAGGGTCGCGGTGTTCGAGAACTACACGAAGCATGACGTCACGTTCGCTGAAAATTCCGCAGAGGATACCGTCCTGCATTACTGCGACCGCCCCAATACCTTCCTGGTCCATCGCATGCACGGCATCAATCACCGTTGTTCGTGGGGTGCTCGTCACCACAGGGCAGGAAAAAATACCAAGATTCGGTTTGCACCCGAATTTCTTTTCAGAGCTCGGCAAGATCCGAAATTCTCTGGATCCAAGGATCATTCAATTTGGTTTGAAGTACGTCTTCTGATCCGGTTGGTGTTTATCGTGCGGTGCAGAGTGTGGGATTCCACCTGGAGCCGTCGAGTTCTTCATCTGGGTCGCGCCGCCCCCTTCGATGGACCACGTCTGAACCTGGCCCAGACACGTTCGTCTGCCCTGGAGAAAAACCTGATTTGTTTCGGAACAACTTGCGTGGCCACGAAATCAAATGGATTCAGAGGAAAGCAGGTTTGATCGGACACGGAACATGTTTGCTTTGCGCCAAAACAAGTTGCTCTCGGGGAAAAGTAAGAGTGCCTTGATCACAATCAAACTTGCTTGGTCGCTACCCAAAGTGGCGCCGTCAACAAGCAAGACTGCTTTGTGGCACTATCAAGAGCATTTTGAAGCAGGCCGGCTTTGCGAAAGGAGACGCATGAAGAAGAAATACGCGGTCGTCATCGAAAAGGGAGCGACGAGCCTTGGCGCCTACGTTCCGGATCTGCCCGGATGCGTCGCCGTGGGAGAGACCCGTGAAGAAGTCGAGCGCCTGGTCCAGGAAGCCATCGAATTTCACCTCGAGGGTATGCGGGCAGACGGCCTGCCGATTCCCGAGCCCACCTCTGTTGTGGTCGAAGTGGAAGTCTCAGCCTGAATACCGCGTTTGGAGTTCTAACCCAAGGGTCGTCCTGTAATGCGCACGAGCTGCGGGCTTACCGAGAGGTGTGCTCGGAATGTACCTGTGTTTGCAGCTGTGGAGCGGCTGCGTGTGATCAGTTTAGTCATCAAAAAAGAGGGAGCCCGCAACGTCGCCCCGTTAAGCAGGATTAGCAATGGCTACCCACACTCACTCTCCCAGGCGAGCTCTCTCAAACAGGATGCGCGCGATGACTGGATCCCGGAACAGTTGACTCTGCGTGGGCGATGTCCTTCAATGCGGGATGCCGCTCGGCCGTGTCATCGATACGATCGGCGATGGATTGGCGCAACCGGTCGGTGTCTTCGCGGTGATGGTCACGTAAGGCGCGCATGGTTTCGGCAAACCGTTCTCGCCTGAAGGCGTCATCCTCGCCGCTCAAAGCCGTCAAATCGTGCGAATGACACCGAGTTGTAGTGTGGAACAGGGAAAAACGATCCGAAAGAGCCCAGCACGTTTGTATTGATTGTGGATCTGTGAAGTTTGTATCCGCCGATATTCACCAATTTTCCAGGCGCCGGATTTTTTGCGATTTCCCATCGGCTGGTTAGCCACTGAAAAATTGCTCCTGCGGATACGACAGTCAGTATAAGGATGACTAAACCGAAAATACGCTTCGCCCACTTTCGCATAGCGGCGCTCTCCTCAAAAATGAGTGGGGAAGGGATCAACGTCGGCGTGATCGAAGATGGGCGATTGCTGATCAGTGAAACGGGGACGGGACAAGGGCAGGTCATCAGTCCCTTGCTCGCGAATATCTACCTTCATGACCTACTCGATGAGATTGTTCCTCGATGCTATCGAACCAAATACGAGATACTTCTGTCGTAATTAATACGGCGGTTCTCAACTTGTAGGGTCGCCAAATGAAGCGAACGGCGGATTGGGATTCCTCTCGAGGCTGCAGAACAGCTCCAGCGTCGGCACATGGCTGTTGCAGCCATTCGGATCATCAACACGGCTTAGCGAATTACTTTGGAGGTGTATTTGATGGGCCGCATGCTTATTCTGGCAGTTGCCATTGTTTTCTCTGTTTCTTCAGCTTACGCCCAGTCCGAACAGCAGGTTCAAACCGGGTTCGCGGCGGTAAACCCGGTTGTCGGTTCAGGCGTAGGCTTGATGGTGTTCGGAAGAGTTGGACATCGCGATGGCGATGACCTTGTCCAAAGCACTGTTTGGGCCGCCTCCGTTGTAACCAACAGCGCCCTTGTTGTCAGTTCGGACGTTTCCGCCGGGGAAAATACGGGCATCGCAATCGTCAATCCCAGCAACTTTACCGCTAACATAACTCTCACGCTGAGAAACCAACAGGGAGCCATCGTTGCTTCCCGTACCATCGTCTTGAATGCGCTTCACCAAATCTCGCGCTTCGTCACCGAACTTCTCAATGTGAACGGGACTGGTCTCTTGTCGATCAACTCAACCGCGCCGATTGCTCTAGTCGGACTTCAATTTAAAGGTGCGTCCTTCTCGGTGGTACCGACGAATGGGCCGCCGGGCGAGACAGCGTTACTGCTGCCTCAATTCGCCACAGGTGATGGATGGTCTACCGACGTCGTCATAGCGAACTTAACCGGAATCGCACAGACCGTTCGCATCGATTTCTATAATCCTGAGGGCGTCATCATCGCCACTTTGCCGAACGTGAATGTTCCTCCCGCCGGGGTCACGGTGATCAATCGCTAGGAAAACGGCTTGGGTCTGAAGTCAATCGTTTTAAGAGCATGAGGTTGAGGCAAATCAGGCATTCGGTCGCAGCGAAACTACTGATTTGCGAATGATCGGGTAAATAGCTTCTGCGTTTTTGATCGCGATGCAATAATCTTATGCTGTTATGGACGGGTGGACTCTGCGATTCGCCTTCACCATGCTTCGAA
>QHXC01000621.1 GCA_003222815.1 Acidobacteriota bacterium
AAATACCAGACCGTAGGGGCCGAGGACGAAAAGAGCAGCGAGTGCCGGGTGCATTTCCGGAAGGCTGAGCTTCATGATCCAGGCGACCGCAGCACCCGCGGCCGCCGCCAGCCACAGCTTGATTACAAATCCAGCGGCCAGGCCGGTCCGGCCGATGCGCGTATTCAGCCTCCGGCGGAGCATCAACATCTCCACCCAGCCGGCGATGCCGGCGGAAGCGGTCAGTCCCGCGGCGCCCCAGACGGCCGGAATGCCGAGCCAACGCGGTAAAGGAATCGCAAAAAGGTAGCCGAGGGCGGTAGTTAGCGCCACGCGCACGAGTGCGTAGCGGAGCGGAGTGCGCGTATCGCGCAATGCGTAATAGGTGGACGAATAGAGCCGGCCGAGCGTCGATGCCAGCAGTCCGACCGCGGAGCCGGCCAGAATCGCCCAAACGTAGACGGCATCTTCATGCTGGAATCGGCCCGTCTGAAAAAGGGCTGCCGCAATGACGTCGCCTAACGCGAGAAACGCCATCGCCGAAGGAAGAACGAAAAACGCAATCTGGCGCAGTCCCGCATCGAGACGGCGGCGCACGACCTGGACTCCTTCTCGATCCATGCTCATCGCGCCCGACATGGCCGGTAACTCTGCGGCCGATACGGACATCCCGAACAGACTTACCGGCAGCGTGTAGAGAAGCTGCGCATTCGCAAGTCCGGTGACCGCTCCGGTCGGCAGAAGACTCGCAAGCAAGGTGTCGATGTATGCGCTCAACTGAACGACACCACGGCTCACAAAAACGGGCACGAAGTTGCGCACTACCGTCCGCACATGATCGGAGACCAGGTCGATGCCAAATCGGAGATCTGGAGCGACACGCAGAACCACTGGCACCTGTACGCCAAACTGCAACGCGCTGCCGGCTACCGACCCCCAGGCAAGAATGATCGCCAGGCGCGCCAAAGGCGCACGCCCATACAGCATCAGCGTGGCGATCATTGCCGCGTTCCACATTACCGGCGCTGTATATGACAGCAGAAAACGGTAGTGACTGTTCAGAATACCGAGGCACCATGCGGACAACACCAGCAGGCCCGCGCCTGGAAAAAGGACGCGGACGATCTGAATAGTAAGTTCGCGTTTCTCTCCGGTGAACCCCGGTGCGATGGCATCGATAAGCAGCGGCGTGGCCGAAACTCCGACCAGAACAATCGCCGAGACCAGCAATGCCAGCAGCGAAGCAACGGCGCCGGCAACTCGGTCTGCCTCCCGCCGGTCATCGCGTGCGACCAGCGCCGCATATACCGGAATGAAGGACGCGGACAACGCGCCTTCTCCAAATAGGTTCTGGAGAAAATTGGGAATGCGAAACGCCGCATTGAACGCGTCGGCGGCGTCAGACTTGAGGCCAAAGTAATATGCGAATGCCCGCAACCGCAAGAACCCTGCGAGCCGGCTAAGCAGGATGCCGGCAGCTACCAACGCCGCAGAACGCGCTGTACGAGGAGGCGAGGAAGGTTTGGTCACGAACTTCAGCCGCAGATTGCGTGGATTTCACGGATCTGCGTCATCCGTGCAATCCGCGGCTCCGATCTCAGGACTATCACGCTATTCCTGTGGCGGGCGCCAAGGCGTGAGGTGTCCGTCAAACAGGTCTTTGTTGTTCTCCTCACAGGAGTATTCCATGATCTCCCAGTCTTTACGGAGCGTGAAGACTCTCGAGTTCTTCCAGGGTTTTGTATATGTCTTCGGATCGTCAATCGTGATCGTGTAGGCGATGTGACCGGCGTCCGTCCGCTGGAAGGTCTCGACAACGTGCAACTGATCACTATGCGGATGGCCAATCGTATCCAGCCTGGTATAGCCGTTAAAGCCGGCGGTATCGACGACCAGTGTGTCTCCTTCCCAGCGCCCAACCGAATGACCAAACCAGCTGGGTACAAGATTGCGGCCCTCAGGATGGCCGCGCCCGTCGAGATACACCAAATGGAACCATGTGTTCTGCTCATATAACAGCGCCAGGTTGTTATCGTCTTGCATGATCTGGATGGGATCGGGCGAATTCATCGAGCGAATAAGACCGAACGGCATGCAGCTGCCGGTGTAGTCACCATGGGACGCATCGTATTTCTTCCATTCCGCCTCTCCCCCTGGTGTGAACGGGAGCTCCGACATTCCTACCTGATTGTTCGCGTTCTTGGTCATGTCTGGAACATAGGGCCGCTGCCAAAGCCCTCTCAAATCCGGCTTGCCGTTGGGGAGGCGCGGCGCGGGTCCCGTCGGGGCCTCCGGCGCACGCTGTCCGCCCTGCTGTGTAGCGAAGACGGGCGCCAGAAACAAAATGACAAGAATGGATGTCAAAATAATGAGCCAAGTCCAACGGATTCTCACTTTGAAAATCTCCTTTCCATGATGACTGCGACGCTACCTCGAGGGATAGGCTACCACGGTATTCCCCTTCTCGAACAGGAGGGGAGGCGGCGCCATCAAGAAAATGCTGCGAAGCCACCTTTGCTGGGCGCAGACGGGGAAGCTGTGAAAAAATCGGAATCAAGCGCTATTCCCCTCCTTGCATCACTGCAAGGAGGGGTGGCCGAGCGATTCAGAAAATATCGCGAAGCATCCGCTTATCGCGAGGCCGGGGTGGTTTTCCGATGAATCCAAAAGGAAAACCACCCCGGCTGCGTCTGCTTCGGTGGCTTCGCCAAATTTTCTTTGATGACGCAGCCACCCCT
>QHXC01000622.1 GCA_003222815.1 Acidobacteriota bacterium
TGCTTGCCTTCCCTTCGATCTTCCAGCGAGGCGGGACATCGCCATTGTGGTTGATGTTCCAGACGCCGACGAAGGTTCCTTCCGGTTCGGAGACACCGCCGTCGGTGATTTGAGCGATAACGATCCAGCCGCCCTTCGGCAGGACCTGGATCTGGCGGATGGCGTGAATCCCCGTGTTCGGGCCCCGGATGACGCGCAATGGCTTAACGTCTCCATCCGCCAGACGGTCAAAGATCAAGATGGATTCCCGGCCCAGCCGAAAGGTGGTCCGATATCCCTGGCCCTCGACTTCAAGAGAGGATGGCTCAACGGGCTGCTCGTCGGAAGAATGGAGTCGATCCGGTCTGAAGGAAAATCGAACTGCGTTGTGTCGCCTGTCAGTACATTCGGGGTGACCATTTTGTGTCCGTCATGACTCATCCAGTGGGCGTGAGGGTTGCCCCTCCCGATATCCACACGCGTTGGACGCCCGTCGCCAAAGGTGCGAGTTCCATGACCGCGTCTGTCCGAGTGTCGCCGTTATTGTCGCCCACGGCCTGCGCCGACGGATTCTGGAGTGGCGCGAGATGGATATCGTTTCCGTAACGCGCATTCAAAACTGCCGGCAAGTTGACCACTCCAATATCGACACGAACGTCCACGTTCGGATAAGTGATGTGCCACGGATTGGAGGAGGCGTAGTTCTGCCAGTTGGCAGGATTGGTCGCGATGAAAAAAGTTCTCAACAGCCGGGCTGCCAGATCGCTGCTGCTCGGCACGGTAATACCGTTGACCAGGCTGTGACTATGTGACCCCACAGCGCAAACGGACGCGATGTTTTGGACTGGGATCGATTACTGAGAAGGTCCGCTCACAGTAACAGTGAACTGCTTCTGGTCTGTCAACTCTCCGTCATTTGCGCGCGCTCGCATTATGTACGTTCCTGGCCTGGTAAACTTTGCTGTCGTGACGGCTTTGCCGTCTTTCACTTGAATAGTAGCAGGATCAAACGTGACCGCCGCAGGCCCACGCCAGAGAAGCCAATTCACACGGAGTCCCTGTAGTCCCTGAGCGCCCTGCGCGGCGTCCCCACGGCCTCTACCAACCACGGGGACGTTGACCGGCACCTCCGGCTGGTCCGGCAGGGGTTTGAGAGTTGGTGGGGTCTCCTGCCCGATCGCCCGCGTGGGTGGCCCCTTCCTCGGTGTCGGAAGGCCATCGTCCTGGACGGAAGCGGTCAATGTTAACGTGTTGGGTAAGGTGACCGAAGACGGCACATCCAGTATCACTGAGGGCGCCTTGTTCTTGAGCGATTCGGCATTTCGCGTTTTTCCCGCATAGATAGGATCGATTTCCCACTCCGGCTGGAGCCAGGCGGTCGCTTTCTCCGTCACGCCCCCAACCGTTACGCTCCACACCAATTCCTTTTTGCCCCAGCCACCTGGTACTGACACGCTGAATTCCTTGCGGTGAATCCGGGTGTCGAAAAACGTCGGCTGTCCCCGATCCGGGTCGCCAGGTTCGAACTTATTGTCCGGACCCACCGGCACGACCGGAGTTTCCGCGTAGTTTCGATTAAAGTAGCCGAAATACATCGAGAAGGTGCCGTCAGGATTCTGCGCCCACCCCTCGAAAATCGGCTGGATACTCTGACCGGAATTGAACTTGAAGCCGAAGGGATCCGGGTTCCCCTGGGCAGCAACGCGATGAGGTGTAACCACAGCGGCAAATAAAACTCCTGCCGCAAAAACCGGTCGTAACCAATGCCTCGCAAGAACCTTCATGACCGTCATGACAGCCGCGCCTATTGCAGCACCTGGCCGGCCTTTGCTTTGCGAGCCGCCAGCTCCGCTTTGTACTCCTCGTCAGTCAAGTCGTACCAACCGATCCAGGAAAAGCCCATCTCATCGATGGTGCGGCCTGTCCCGGCTCCAACCCAGTTCCTCGGATCAGGGTTGAACCTGTTGTTGGTGGTGTTATCCCACCAGCTGATGACGTGCAGCAGCGTCCCGGCCGGCACGATTGGCGCCACGCCTGGATCGTAGTTGTAGATGGTATGCCAGTTGTAGTTCCACCTGGCGCAGGTGACCGTTTCGGTTTTGACGGGCTCGCTCGGGTAGATCAGTTCCAGACACTGATATTTCCCGCGAATATGCATGTGCGGCTGCCATGCGATGATGCGCGCCGCCGAGTTCAGCCGGGTGTACCCGTCCCGCCGCACGATGGTGTTCGCCGGAATGTCAATATCTGCGGCGGCTTCCTGTCCAAGCTGCTTGGACCACTGAATGTGCTTCGGCACGTACCCCTTCGGATAG
>QHXC01000623.1 GCA_003222815.1 Acidobacteriota bacterium
GATCCACCGATGGCGCTCAATCTCGCCGGGTCGCATGCAGGCGCCTGCCGAAATCGTCATATCGATGCATTGTGGGGGAAGTGGTCGGATGCGCCCGTTTATGCGTATGAGTTCAACGACCGGCATGCACCATATTACTTTCCGCCAATGCCGGGATTCACTCCGCTCGCCGCGCATACAATCGACATTCAATTCCTCTTTCCGCTGTGGCACGGCGGCATTCTCGGTGTGCCGGGTGCCAGCCAGTCGCCCGCGTTGAGCAAAGATGAGCAGCGCCTCTCCGACCAGCTCGTCGCCGCGTGGACCAACTTCGCCAAAACCGGAAATCCGAACGAATCGGGCAACATGCCGTGGCCGCGGTTCGCCAACCAGGAAGGTGTGCCGGAATACCTGTCTCAAAACGTACCAACGCTATCGACGTTCACGAACGCGCAATTCGGCGCCAATCACAATTGCAACTTTTGGGACGGCGTCATCGTCTACCAACCCTAATCGATGGTGGACAGTGGGATAGCTGTTGGACACTAGGGGATCAGTAGTTCTCACGTGAGGCGGTGGTTTGAGGGGAACATTCGGAACAACTATTTAGCTCGCGGCTTTTTCGATCCCGCCCGGCTATCGGAGAGCGCGGCCATTTCGTCGTGTAGTCGATCGTAACCGCGCATGCTTTCAGCGCAGAAATGCGATGACCGCCACTGCTACGACCGCGACCGCCAGGGTATAGTTCCAGATGCGTTGCCGACGAATCGAGCGTTCGAGTTTGGCATTATGGGCCTTCAGATTCTGAACGATCGCGTCCATTTGGCGGTCGATCAATCCGAACTGTTGAGACAGTGCCATTCCGAGATCGGTTGGTTCTGTCGGCTTCGCTGCTTCGGTGCGCGAGTTCATAACCTCGCGCGTCAGCTCTATTGCAAGTTGCATCCAATTCATCGCCGCTAATGATAACCTTTTTTGGCAATGATCGAGACCGGTCACTTGAGAGAAAACCGTCGCCGCGCTCGACAAACGGCAAGACGCGGTGGAGGTCTTGGCGTCAGCACTGGTGCGACGCGGTTCGGCTTGAAAGTCCGTCCACGCGCGAATTTGTATTGCTGTGGTTCTTTTTTTGACCGATGATGACAGAAACTTCTGGTAGATAAATTAATGATTAGCGAAGCTAGCATTGAAGCAGCAGTCGAGACGAGATCCGCGCCGCGCCATATCGCACTCGTTCGTATCACGCACTGGATCATCGTGCTCAGCGTAATTGGCCTGCTTGTCAGCGGCATAGGCATTCTGGTATCTCACCCGCGCCTGTACTGGGGCGAAACCGGCGCTGTCGGGACCCCGTCCCTCATTGATCTTCCCATTCCGTTTATCATCGGCCCCTCGGTTTCGAACAGGCCTTTTCAGTGGAGGGTCCCCGGATGAGAATCGCTCGAATCCCTGCCAGTTGCAGTGCCGCCGCTGCGCTCACGTTCTTGATCTGCGCCATGGCGGGCACAGCCGCCGCACAGTGGCTGTCGATCCCGCTTCCTGGAACGCCGCGTACGCCTGACGGCAAACCGAACCTGAACGCCGCGACGCCGCGCACAGCCGACGGCAAACCGGATTTGTCCGGTATCTGGCGCGCCGATAGCCAACGGTGGAACGAGAACCTAGTGCCTGAAGGTAGCGACGCGCCGATGCTGCCGTGGGCGGCAGAACTCTACAAACATCGCGTGGAGACGTACGGCTGGGACCGCCCCGAAGCGTACTGCATGCCTCACGGAGTGCCTGATGCGATGACCGTTGCGGGGATCCCGTTCAAGATCCTGCAGATGCCGGGCGTTACGGTTCTTCTGTTCGAGGAATTCCACAAGTACCGGCAGATTCACACCGACGGGCGGCAGTTGCCGGTTGATTCCGATCAACCCGCGTGGTACGGCTACTCGATCGGCCGGTGGGAAGGCGACACCTTTGTCATCGAGACCGCGGGCTTCAAGGAAGGCAGCTGGCTCGATAACAGCGGCCATCCGCATACCGAGGGGCTGCGCACGACCGAACGCTTTCGCCGCGTCAACTTCGGCCACATGGAGGTCGACGTCACGATCGACGACCCGAAAGCGTACTCACGGCCGTGGAAGTCGGACACGATGCGCTTCACCCTGCAGCCTGACACCGAACTGCTCGAGCATCTCTGCGAAAACAACCGCGACCTGCCAATTCTGGAGCGGTACTGGCGCGGAAAGGAGCAGGCTACGCCCTCAACAAGCGGGAAACAGTGAGCAACCGCCCAACCGTGTATAGAC
>QHXC01000624.1 GCA_003222815.1 Acidobacteriota bacterium
CCCAAATCATTCTCGATCGATTTCTCCCCTGGGAAGTGCTCCGGAGCAACGCGCGGTCACGATTGGCCGCCGGATACGCGACATTATCGTGCTCGGCCGCGGTCCAACCGGAGTTGCAGGTGACGCTCAGGGACAGTAAGGGCAC
The DNA here is from genome assembly GCA_003222815.1 of Acidobacteriota bacterium. GTDB lineage: Bacteria > Acidobacteriota > Terriglobia > 20CM-2-55-15 > 20CM-2-55-15 > 20CM-2-55-15. The sequence continues at coordinate 146 of QHXC01000624.1, forward strand.
GAAGCTCGGCGAAACCACAGTCTCGCCTGCCACGCTCGGCAACTCATTTCAGTTTATTCTCGACACCCGCGACGGAACACACCTGGGTTTCGCTTTAGCCAACGACTCCAATGTCGACGGTCAATATACCGTCGTCGCTCGAGATCAATTGAACAACTTGCTTGATATCGAGTTCGATACGTTGAAGGCGCATTCGCAGGTCTCCCGTTTTATCGACGAGATGCTCGCGCTGCCGACCGGTTTCGTCGGCAGCATTGAGGTCATCGGAGTCACTGGCGGACGCAATTATGCTGTCGGGTTGCAATTCACCGGACCCGTTTTTGCCGCAGTCCAACCCGTCGTCCGCGCTTCACCACTTCGTTTCTAAGTTGGAGTTTCAAATGAAGGCCGCATTAGTATTTCTCACCTTCTTATTTTCCCAGGTTGCTACTCCAAATCGCATCGCGGATGTCCAGATCCGTGGTAACCGCCGCATTCCTACGGAAACGATCAAATTCAACATCCAGACGAAGGTTGGTGACACGCTTAACCGGGATATCATCCGCCGTGACGTGAAGACGCTGTACGCACTGAGCTACTTTGACGATGTTCGTGTCGACGAAGAAGAAAGCCCGTCGGGACTAATCATCATGTTCGTAGTTAAAGAAAAACCGATCGTGCGGAGCATCGATTACAAAGGATTGAATTCGATCACGAAGTCCGAGGTCCTCGAGAAATTCAAAGAAAAGAAGGTCGGGCTAAGCGTGGAGTCGCCCTACGATGGCGCCAGAGTAAGAAAGGCTGAGGTCATTATCCGGGAGATGCTGGCCGAAAAGGGCCGGCAGAACGCAACGGTCGAGGCCAAGACCGAAGACATTCCTCCGAACGCCACAGCCATTACGTTCGACGTCAACGAAGGACCGAAAGTTACAGTCGCGAAAATCGATATCGAGGGCAACGAAGTATTCTCCGATCGGCAGCTCAAGCACGCCATGAAGCTCATCAAAGAATCAGGCACGTTGAGCACGCTGACAGGCAAAAACACCTATCACGAACTAAAACTGGCCGACGACATTACCAGGATTCGGATGTTCTACGCCGACCATGGCTACGTTCGAGCGAACATTCTCGAGCCTGCCGTCGAAGTGAAACCGGCCACCGTCTACCGAACGCTGCCTCTTATAAAGCCGCCGTTTCCGTGGGGCATTCCCCTGCCCTTCGCCAAGAAGACCGTCGACCGCTATTACATCACCATTAAAGTCGAGGAAAACAACCAGTACCGGGTTGGTGATGTCAAAGTGACCGGCAACAAAGAATTCACCGCAGATCAAATTCGGTTCTTGCTCGGCCTTGTACCGGGACAGATATACAACGAAACCCTGCTAAGAAAGGGCTTCGAGAATTTGAAAAAACTGTATGGAACCCGAGGCTATATCAATTTCACGCCAGTGCCCGTTCAGGACCTTGACGAAGAAAAAAGGCTCGTTAACCTGACGATCAACATCGACGAGGACCGGCAGTTTTACGTCAACCGGATCGCGTTTTCAGGTAACTCCACAACCCGCGACAAGGTGATCCGTCGTGAAATCATGGTCGAAGAGGGCCAGATCTTCAATTCCGCTTTGTGGGATCTGAGCCTGCTGCGGCTGAACCAGCTCGGCTATTTTGAGGAAATCAAGAGTGAGGATGCGGAGGTCAAGCCTAGTCCCACGGAAAACAAGGTTGACATCGATCTCAAGGTGAAAGAAAAAGGCCGAAATTCAATTGGTTTCAATGGCGGTGTCAGCGGAATTGGCGGCAGCTTCGTCGGCCTGAGTTATTCAACGAACAATTTCATGGGCCTCGGAGAAACGATGGCGGTCACGCTGGAAGGAGGAACACGGCAGTCGCAGTACGTATTTAGTTTCACCGAGCCTTACCTGGCCAACAGGCCGATTTCGACAGGCTTTTCCTTGTTCGCGACGAAGTTCCGCTACGACCAGGCGCGGGAACTGTTGGGACTCAATCCGAGTAATTTGCCGGCGGGTCTCGGGCTGGAAAATCGGCTGAACTTCGAACAGAGTCATGCCGGCTTTAACTTGACGACCAGCTATCCGGCGCGGGTTTTCCAGCGGCTCGGTTTGACCTATCAGCTCGACAACACTTCAACATCGGATCTCAATCCCGCAACGCGCGAATATTTCACGGGGATCGCCCGGCAAGAGAGGGAAAACTTCGTCCAAACCGGCAGCTTTACCACATTTCATGCGCGCAGACTGACTCCGTCGTATACCTACAATACAACCAACAGCCCGATCAGTCCCACTCACGGGCAGGCCTTCACTGGATCTCTGGAATTCACGGGCGGGTTTCTTGGAGGCAATGTCGAGTTCTATCGTCCGACGTTCGAGTATCGCGCTTACAAACCCGTAAACCATGGCCGCAATTCACTGGCGATGCGTGCCATTGTGTCCTACGTCCAAAGCTTCTCGAATACGAGTGTACCGTTTTACGAAAGATTCTTCATCGGCGGCGACTTCGATATCCGTGGTTTCGATTTCCGCACTCTGAGTCCGATTTCGTTCATCACTCGCACGCTGAATGTTCTCGATACCGGAACGGG
>QHXC01000625.1 GCA_003222815.1 Acidobacteriota bacterium
CTGCTCGCCAGCACCGAAGACGCCCCCCAGCAGCAGCTTTACCCTCTCATGGTCCGGAAATGAGCGGGTGATTCCGGCCCTTCAGGAGAAACTGAAGGCAGACGATCGCAATCCGGATCTAAACGCGGCGCTCGGCCAAGCCTATCTCCAAAAGGCACGCGAGACGGGTGATCCCAGCTATTACACGAAGGCTGAACAGCTTTTTGAGCGAGCGTTATCCTCAAATGCGGATCATGGGGAAGCTCTCATCGGTAACGCGTCACTGGCCATGTCCCGGCATCAGTTTGAGAAAGCCCGAGACATCGCCCAGCGTGCTGCAAACCTCGATGAGTATTCCGCTGCCGCGCGGGGTATTTTGTCCGATGCACTGGTCCAACTCCGGGATTACGATAGCGCCGTCCGCGTTCTTGAGGAGATGGTTCGGCTAAAACCGAACCTGAGCTCGTACAGCCGAATTTCATATATGCGAGAACTGAAGGGCGACCCCAAGGGAGCGATCCGGGCGATGCAGATGGCGATTCAGGCAGGAGCTCCCAATGCCGAAAACACCGCCTGGTGTATCGTTCAACTCGGAAATCTTTATCTGAACAGTGCGCACATTGCCGACGCGGAGATGGCATACCGGGCCGCGCTCCGCCGCTTTCCGGACTACGTGCATGGCTACGCCGGGCTGGCGAAGGTTGCGTCAGCCAGGAACGAGTTCGAGCCGGCAATCGAGTACTACGGTAGGGCAATAGAGCGGGTTCCCATGCCGGAATTCCTGATCGGACTGGGGTCGATTTATCAACGGATGGGAAAGCCGGCAGAGGCGGCGACGCAGTTCCGACTGGTGAGCAACATCAAGAAGATGTATGAAGCCAATGGCGTTTCCATGGGTGCCGAAATCCAACAGATGATGGCGAAGGCCGGAGTTCAATAGGAAGCCAGAAGTTCAGAAGAAGCTTCGAAATGGATTCTTGAATTCCGGACCACCCCGTCACCCCTTGATGCTAGCAAGGGCGTGGCTCCCGGCTTCTGGCTTCTTTTCAAACTCCGGCCTTGCTACTATTGCCACGTGTCCATGTCGGAAGACAAACGTGTTGAAAAGGAAGATCGCGATTTGATCCAGAGCATGGCATCGAGGGATGCCAATGCGCTGGACACGTTCTATGATCGCTACAACCGCGTCGCTTTCGGCCTTATTTTGCGTATCGTGAGGAATCCGGCCGATGCGGAAGACGTGTTGGTCGATGTATTCTGGCAGGTCTGGCAGCAGTCTTCCAAGTATGACTCCTCCCGCGGAAAACCCATCGCCTGGGTACTCACAATTGCTCGCACGCGTGCCATTGACTGCCTGCGCGGCGGCAACCGCCAGCATGTGGAGAGTTCCGGGGACGGACCCCAGAATCCCGGGGGAACTCGGAGTGCATCTCCAGAACCGGACATCTTTATTGCCGCGGATACCCGCAGAGGAGTCCAGGTCGCGTTGCAAACGCTTTCGGAACAGCAGAGAATACCCATCGAGATGGCCTATTTTCAGGGAATGAGCCATACGGAAATCGCATCAGCGCTGGGACAGCCTTTGGGGACTGTAAAAGACCGGATACGGACAGGAATGGCGCATCTGAGAAAACGCTTAAAGGCGTATTTATGATGAGATCCAGTGGGCTACAGACCCGCGGTTACCAAAGAACATGAAGCACTTTGAACTCACCAACGAGCTTCAAGAGCGAGCGAGTTTGTATGCCGCCGAAATAGACGAACTCCAGGCGGTCATGGCGCTGACCGCCCTCAGCGTTCCCCCAGCAATGCCTCCGGCGGGGGTGAAAGACCGATTGATGGAGCAGGCTCGGAGTGCATCCCCCAGGAAACGGCGCATGCCGGTGTTTCGACGCCGCTGGCTGGAACTGATCACGAGGTCTGTCGCCATCGCAGCAATTGTGGTGGTGCTGTTTACCGTCCGCGGGAATAACGCACTGCGGCGTCTGAATGATGTTTTGATGAATCGAATTTCTCAACTCGAGGCTCAAGTGGAACTGCAGCGAACTTTGTTTGCCACACTCACCTCGCCCGAAGTTCGTGTAGTCACTCTTGGCGGGCAGGGAGCCAACGCCAGAGCGAGGGGCAGAATATTCTGGGATCAGGCTCGGAGACGTTGGCTGGTCTATGTTCGTGACCTGCCCCGTGTGCCAGACACCACGATCTATCAACTCTGGTTTGTACCTAAGACCGGCAACCCCGTCAGTGCCGGGACATTCAATACGGAGGCGGACGGTTCCAAGCAACTGAATATCGATCTTCAAGAAGGTTTGACCGACCTCAAAGCCGCGGCCGTCACGACAGAGCCGGCGCCTGGACTGACTCAGCCGAGTGGGGCGTTCGCCTTGATGAGCGAATAGTGGAGAATTTCGCGACGGAGGAAAAATTCTTGGTTCAGAATTTTTCCTCCCTCCGAAATTCCCAATGCACCTTTTACTGGACTACCGGAACTATCGTAATGGTGACAGGTGTCAAACTGGCGTCCAACTGCAGCGCGACGACAGATATCGTGGCAGTCGGGCTGGTGATGTTCAGGGTACCCGAGAACTGAGCGGCCGTCACGGTGGGCAGGAGTTCCTTCACGAAGCCGGTGATCTGCTGACCGGCTGTTACGTTTATCGCCCTGCTGCCTCCCGAAATCGCGGTACCGTCCTGGGCATTCAGTGACAGAGTCAGAAGCCCCGACGTGTTTACCAGCATCGAGATACCCGTGTTCTGACCGGCGGTGGCCCCAACCGCAACCGGAATGGACACACCGCGAGACGTCACCGTGGTCGACACACTGCGAAGCGGCGCGAAGGATGGATGCATGTATCTCGTCTCCACATTGACGTTCCCATTCGAAAAGACTCGTGCGTATCCCGCCGCGAGCGTTCCCTTGTTGTGAGTATTAAGGGTCACCGATCCGGAGGGTGGAATCAGAAACGAGATATTTGGATCTGAAATCGCTTCAGGCATGAGAGCGCCCGAACTCTGGAAGAGGTCTAGAATCCCTTGTACTGCTATCGTGCTGGAAGGATTGCGGATCGTAATCGATGAAATCCACTCGCCGCCACCGGCCACTTGCGCCACCCTATTGATCACAGGAAACATTTGAGAACGCGTCACACCGCCGGGAAACCGATCAGTGTGGAGATTGACATAAGCACTATCCGGGGACGTAATAATGGCGGCGAGTGCCGCGATCCCCGCGGTGTTCGCGGCGTCTACAGTCACCGTGCGCGTAATGTTACCGCTGCCGGTCGAGCTTTCCACCGTATTTGTTCCGCCAAGGCCCGTGTTGATGACAACCACCCCATTTTCACCTTCCGAAGCAGGGTAGTGGATATGCAACCCGGTGAATGTGATGGGTCCGCTATTGGTGAAATTGACATCAAAAATCACCGTGCCGCCGTTGATGGCTCCGTTCGCATCGCGGCTGATTTTGGCAGTGATCCATCCCGTTCCTCCCGTGTCCACGTTCGTGATGGGTGGAACCTCATTCCCCGCAATCATATTCGCCTTGAAGTGGTACGTCTCCTGTACAAGCTGTGCCCGGATAATGCCGCCGGGGAATTGGGTGGTGTGGATGTTCACGTAGTAGTTTTCGGGATTTTCGATCAAGCCCCTCAAGGAGTCTAACGCCACGGTGTTCGTGGAATCGATTGCGACTTCGCGATTGATCGAACCAAAACCATCGGCACTGATGACGCTGGCGGCGCCGCTGCCGATTCCCGTATTGATGACGACTGGCGCATTCACGCCGATCTTTCCGTTATGAATGTGCAGCCCCGTGAAGGTTACCGGTCCGCCACCCATATTTAAGTTGAGGTTGAAGCTCGCGCCTCCGCTGACGACATTTCCGGTCGAATCCCGATCGACACGCACATATGTCATGGACTCTGCCACGCCGGGCACATTCGTCGGAGGATTTTCTTCAGCTTGGGTCATCAGGTTGTAGAAAACGAAAACATTTCTAGAGAACTGGCCGCGTATGACGCCACCCGGATACACCGTGGTGTGCATATTGATATAGTACTGGGTTGGGTCATTCATAAGCCCCGTCAGGGTGGCCAGAGCATTGGTGCTGGTGCCGTCGATTTCAACGATGCGGAAGATGTTTCCCCGGGTCACGCCAGTGATCGCGCGATTGGTCCCATTGATACCCGTATCGATCACAATCGGGCCATTGACGCCGGCATCACCATTGTGGATATGGAGGCCGGTAATCGTGACCGGACTGAGGAATCGATAATCCACATCAAAGGTGACGACCCCGGAAGTAATCGCTCCAGTCTGCGCATCTCGCTCGACCTGAATCTCAACCCTTGCAGCGCCTAGGGCATCCAGGTTGATTGGCGGCACCTCAAAGCCTGTGCCCATCACCGGGCGGAGAACGAGTCTGGTTGCGAGGAGTTGCCCGCGCATGAATCCCCCCGGATTTACAGTGGTGTGAATGTTGGCGTAGTAGTTTTCGGGAGTAGCCAGAAGGCCAGTTACGAACTTCAATCCATTCGTGTCGGTGCTCGTATAGTTCACGACTCGAGTG
>QHXC01000626.1 GCA_003222815.1 Acidobacteriota bacterium
TTGCGTGGACAAATCGGCCAGCGCCTTCATCGAAAAGCCGCTGCTCGGCGAAGGCACCGAGACCAACGCCCGCGCATCGAATTGCAACCCGAGTGTTTGCCCTATATGATCCAGAGCGAAGGTGCCGCACTTGTAGGAATGGCCCGGATTCACCGTCATGTCCGTGAAGGCCTCCCGCGTCCGCGCCCACATTACCGAAAGAGGCCCCGGTTCCAGCGCTCGACCTTGGGTGTCGCTGAAAATCGCCGCCAGGATTTCGTATCGGCCGAGGCTGGCCAATAGTCGGGTCCAATGGGCCAGCGTGTAATCGGCTACCATTTTGCCATGACCCTCCTGATATTCTCGGGCGAGCGCCCAAGCCGCTGCCCAGTGCTCCAGCGCCGGGCTGATGAAACCCCGGTCGCGATAGTACTTCCCCAGATTCGCGTGCAGGGACGGCGCCCACGGCGAATTCGTGTAGGCTTCCAGGAACATTTCAAGGTCCGGCAAGCCGATCTGAAAATGACTCGAGCGCCAGCCATCCAATATTTGCCACAGGGCAGCGGACTCAGATTCGCTGGGCGGTTGCTCCCCCACTCAAACGACACGCTGCGGGAAGAAATAGCTGCCGGCAACGGCGTCAGCGTAAGAGTGAAACTGCGCCGCGCGGGAACCAGCAACGGGCAAAACGAGGAGGAGCGCGAGCAGGCAAACTGGAGAAACGGAACGTTGGGGGGAGGACGAGGTTTTCATAGACTTGGTCGTGTATTTTTCAGATGCGCTCCATGAGATACGCCAGATTGAGATTGCCGAACAGGGTCTGAAAACAGACCCCTCCAATCTTCGGGAGAATCGAGTCCTTGGCTTGTTTGTTGCTCGCGCGAAAGCAATTCTTGATTCTTCCCGCGAAGAGCCGCGGTCACACTCTGGCGTGGAACCAGCCGGTGGCCTCAACCCGGTTCGTTACGCCCGCTTTGGCATAGATTCGGCGCGAAATCTTTTCCACCGCGAAGACGCTGATGCCAAGTTCCCATGCGATCTCTTTGTTACGAAGACCCCCAGCAATACACGCCATCACCTGGCTTTCACGATGCTTCAATGGGACTATTTGCCGTAATCCGGCTTTGCAAGCCTTGATATCCTGGCTGCGCTTGCGGGCGATCGCGAAGCGAATCGTTACCAGACATCGGGCTGCATCCAGCGGCTTGACCAGAAAATCGTCACCGCCTGCCTGCGATGCTTCTATCATCGTCGCGGCATCAGACAAACCAGTGACGAAAATCACCACCAGCCCCGGCAGCGCATCCTTGAGCCGCCGCGCGCATTCGATCCCGGACATCCCGGGCATGCGGATGTCCATCAAGACAATCTGCGGCCGCATACAAGGGATTTCCAGCAGTGCCTCTTCCGCGCTGGCGTACAGACTGACGGGTCGAAACTTTCCGGACTTTGCAAGGGTTTGGCTCACCATCAAACGGTCACACTCTTCATCATCGACAAAGGCAATCGTGTGCAGGTGGCCGGACTGCTCAGCTGAATGAGGCGCCGCAGTGTCCACTGCGGAGATTTTGGCGGGAGAATTAGCAGCTTTTTCGCGGAACGCGGGAGAACGGTGAGGTTTCATGACGCGGGCAAGGATCAGAGTTGAGAACGCTTGGCACTCGGAAGGCACTCAATCCGATCCATGCTTCGCCCGCGGATTGAATCGTTTTTTTCATGCAGTGGCGGTTATAACCGCTCGGTACCGGTCTGGATATCCCCCGTTTGCGGTACGGCAAACTCCCATTGAAAATTTCAGCGGTGCTATGTTCTGTACTCCTTATACGGTCGCATTGCCGCCGATCTTTCAAGAATCTGGAATTATTTTCCGTGCGCCTGCGCCCGGATCATCATTCGAGGACGAAGATGACGACGAGGAAGGAGATTTTCCAGTCGCCTACGGTTTCTTATTCGGGTTTAAACGAGGGGCCGTTGGCGGCGGGGGCGTGGCCCAGCGGGCGTTTCATTTTCTCGCTGAAAGTGACGAGGGCGGCGCCCATGACGATGAGAGCCACGCCCATCCAGCGGGTCCAATGAATATCCTCCCGCAGGATGAATTTCGCGGCGAGCGCAGTCAGCACAAAGCCCAGCGCGGTCAATGGCCAGATCAGGCTCACGTCGCGTTGGGAGAGAAGATACATCAGCGCGGCGAAGAAAACGGCTTCCAGGGCGACGCCTAGCAGGATGTTCGGGTTCATAAAACCGCGCCGGATCACCCGAAACACCTCGGCGGCCACGATCCGTTCCGGCTCGCCGATCTGCTTGAGGCCGTGACTCAGAAACACCACGCCGCCCGCTTCGAAACCGAGGGCCAGCAGCAGAACTATCAAAACTTTGGTCATTGTTACAAATCGCGGTAGCAAATCAGCCGCACTCCGTGTTCCCGGGCGAGCGAGCGATTGCGCGGGCTGATCAGCGCCTCGAATTCATCCCTAAATTCGTCGAGCGACGGATGGGAGTAAAGCTCCGAATCGCCGGGGGGCAAACGCGGGATCAGCCGGGCGATATACTCCTCGTTTACGCCGGCGTTTTGCAAGAGGCCGAAGACGGCCGAGGTGTGTTTGATGCCAAGCCGGTGAAGGACCCTCCGCGCCCGCTGCGCCAGCAACCCGAGAATCAGGGCGTGGCCG
>QHXC01000604.1 GCA_003222815.1 Acidobacteriota bacterium
ATAGCAAGGCATCACTGCAAGGAGGGGTGGCCGAGCGATTCAGAAAATATCGCGAAGCATCCGCTTATCGCGAGGCCGGGGTGGTTTTCCGATGAATCCAAAAGGAAAACCACCCCGGCTGCGTCTGCTTCGGTGGCTTCGCCAAATTTTCTCTGATGACGCAGCCACCCCTCCTTGCGGTGGTGCAGCGGTGGTGCAAGGAGGGGAATAACGCCTTATCACAATTAATTCACAGCTTCGGGGGTGGTTCGTTCAACCGCCAAATAGATTCTAACGGTAGCTTGCTTCGAATAGGTTCATCTTGAATTCCTCGACCTCAGGATCTGACGTTGGGTTAACACATCCCTATACATGTTTGTAGGGAGGGGAATACCGTTTGTCACCGTTCCGATGGTGTCGTATCCTAGGCAACCCAATCCAATCAGGGGTAGTGAGTCAGTACCAAACTGATCTACTACCCAAGCAGGAGAGATTCGCATGAAAGCGATACGCATTCACAGCTATGGTGGTCCTGAGGCTTTGAAGTATGAAGACGCGCCAGTTCCGGCGCCCGGAAAGGGCGAAGCATTAGTAAAAATTGCAGCGGCCGGCGTTAACTTCATCGACATTTATTTCCGGACGGGCGTGTTCAAATCCACGCAGTTTCCGTTCACTCCGGGGCACGAGGGCGCGGGTGCGGTGAGTGCGGTCGGTGAAGGCGTGACTGAAGTCAAGGTGGGCGACCGCGTCGCGTATGCGATGGCGATAGGCGCGTACGCCGAATTCGCCGTCGTACCGGCCTGGAGGCTGGTCGCGCTTCCCTCCAATGTGGATTACAAAGTTGGCGCCGCGATCATGTTACAAGGCATGACCGCTCACTACCTCACGCACAGCACATTTCCTCTCAAGCCCGGACACAAGGCGCTCGTTCACGCTGCCGCCGGTGGCGTTGGGCTGCTGCTGACGCAGGTCGCAAAGAAACTCGGTGCAACCGTGTATGCCACGGTTGGTACCGAAGCGAAAGCCGAACTCGCGCGAGGCGCCGGTGCCGATGAAGTGATCATTTATACCAAGCAGGATTTCGTAGCGGAAGTGAAGCGCCTCACCGCAGGCCGCGGCGTTGACGTCGTCTATGACTCTGTGGGCGCAGACACGTTCGAGAAGAGTCTCAATTGTCTTCGGCCGCGCGGCTATATGGTTTTTTATGGGCAGTCCAGCGGTCCTGTCCAACCGTTCGATCCGGTGATCCTTGCCAGCAAAGGCTCGCTGTTTCTGACGCGGCCTGGATTTCCGCAATATTCCGCCACACGCGACGAAATCCTTTCCCGCACGAACGATCTCTTCCGCTGGCTCGGCGCAGGCGAATTGACGTTTAGAGTCAATCATGTTTTTCCGCTCTCGGACGCAGCCAAAGCGCAAGAAGAGCTTGCCGGCCGCCGCACGACAGGGAAGGTGGTGTTAATTCCGTAGACGGCTGGAGTCGGAAACGGCCACGCAGCTAGATCTGAAATCGGCAATCGCCAATCGTCAGGTACCCAACAAAGACGTGCAATATCCTCAGCAATTGCTTTGGCTGATTGCACATGGCTGTTAGACATTGGCGATGGGCGAATGCGAATTGGCGATGTTTAGAAAGCAGCAAGTGACTTTTTGTGAAAGTCCGTGACCCTACCGCACGCCGGCGCCTACGGTTCCCCACACTTCGCGCGTGGTCTCCGTGACGAGCCGAAGCTTGGCTTCCTGATCCGCAAGACTGAGTAGATTACCTTCCATCGTTGAAGCAAAGCCACACTGCGGACTCAACGCCAGACGCTCCAGCGGAATATAGGCTGTGGCTTCCTTGATGCGCTGTTTCAGCAATTCCTTGCTCTCCAGTCCGGGTTTTTTTGTTGTAATGAGCCCGAGGACAACAGTCCTGTCGCTGGGAACGTGACGCAGGGGTTCGAAACCGCCGGAGCGCGCATCATCGAACTCGAGCAGAAATAGCTGGAATCGGGTTCGGCTAAAGACAGCAGCGATCGGTCCGTAATCCCCACTGGCATAGAACTTGCTTTGGTTGTTGCCGCGGCAGATGTGAATGCCGAAAGTGATGCCGGGATGATTGCCGATCAGGGCGTTGTCGAGTTCAATGCATCTGTCCAGAAGACGGTCGGGATCGTTGCCTCTCTTTCGGTAACCTTCCCGAATCGACGGATCGAGCAACGCCGCATACTGTGGAGCGTCCACCTGGATGTAGGTACAGCCGAGTTTGATCAACTCCTTCACCTCGCCCTGAAGGATGTCGACAACATCCGCAAGATAAGCGTCAATGGTCGGATACGCTCCCTTCGACTTCTCTGCGTCGTAGTAAGCCGCAGCCTGCTGTGCGCTAAGAAGCGTAACTTTCGCAGTGCGATCCGTGCGGGCGCGCAGGTAGGTAAACTCTTCGGCGCACATGTGCCGCCTGCGCTTCAGCTTCGCGACAGCGACCGGCCGCGTCTGCACGACTTTATTTCCCTGCTCGTCGTGAAAAGGAATGGCCCACCCTCCGGTCTTATCAAAGCCATCGAC
>QHXC01000391.1 GCA_003222815.1 Acidobacteriota bacterium
CCATCGTGCCCGCGCCATGGAAGAAGACAAGCGGTTCACCCTTGCCGGCCGTGTAGACAACCGTCTTCACACCGTCGATGATGTATTCTTCACGCACAAACCTGCTCATCGAAGATCTCCTTTCGAGATGGTGGCAACGCGCGGACCGAGGCGCGGCATGACCTCTTCCGCGAAGAGGGTCATGTTCTTTACGACCTTCCAGTGTGGCATGTCGGCGACATGCATGACATTGTTCAGGTGATTGGTTTTCATCCTCGCGGTCCACTCACCGATCTGGTTGGCGACCTTTTCGGGTGTCCCGACCGCAATAAAGAACGAATTGCGGATCGCCTTGAAATCGAAGCGGCCGTGCATCCGGTCGGCGCCCGTGGAGCGTATCTTCAACTGCTCGACGGATAGGTATCCTGGAGGAGCGAGCCATTGAGGAGTGCTCCGCGCATAGTCTTCGAAGAAACGTTGCAGGTGCTCGATATATTCTTTCTCTGCCTGCTCATCCGTCTCTGCGACGTAAATAAACGTCAGCAACGGCAACTGCTCCGGCCGGATCGTGTGGCCGTAATGGGAGGCGCGCTCGCGCAGCGTCTCATTGAGTTCCAGAGCGCGTTGCTGCGGAACAAAGACCGACGAATATCCAAATCCGAGTTCGGCTGCAAGCTCGATCGTTTCGGGGCTGCCGGTCCCGACGATGTAACACGGTGGATGCGGCTTCTGGTAAGGACGCGGCCAGGGATTGAGAAAGCGATAAGTATAGAAATTGCCGTAATGAGTCGTGGGGCCGTCCTGTGTCCACGCCTGGAGGATGATCTTGAGGGATTCCCTGAACCTCTCGCGCGAAGTGGCCGGATTGACCGGGTTCGACCAATATTCCATACCGGTGCCGAGCGGGAATGCTACTTCAAGCCGGCCTTTCGACATCACATCGAGAATGGCGTATTCTTCGGCAAGCCGGTTGGGCAACATGAAATTCGGCGGCACGCCCCAGACGCAAATCTTCGCTTTCTTGGTTTGCGGAATGAGCGCCGCGGCGATGACGTTCGGTGTCGCCATCATGCTGTAGACGGTGTTGTGATGTTCGTTCACTACGATTGCGTCAAAACCGAGGCGGTCCGCCATCACCAATTGCTCGAAGTAGCGCTGATAGAGTTCATGCCCCTTCTCGGGGTCGTAATATTTGTTTGGAAAACTCACCCATGTTGATTTGAACTCCTTGTGGTTTTCCGGCAAATACACGTATGGCATGAAGTGCATCACGTTGAATCGAAGCGGTCCGCTCATTTCTTCCTCCATTGTGTTACGAAGCGGTCGAGACGCTGATTACCTGAGCTTCCATGTAACTCTTCAAACCCAGGACGGAGTACTCGCGGCCAATGCCCGACTCCTTTGCGCCACCGAAAGGCACGTGCGGATCCGGCGTGCGGTGTTGATTCACCCAGGCGGTGCCGACCTCGAGACGTGCGGCGATTTCGGCGCCTCTCTTCAAATCCTTCGTCCATACGGAGCCGCCGAGGCCGTAGCGCGTGTGATTTGCCCGGCGAATGACGTCCTCGATGTCGGTATACCGAATGATCGGGAGAATAGGGCCGAAGGGTTCTTCGTCCACGAGCCGAGTTCCCTCCTGGATATCGGCCACGATTGTCGGCGCGACGAAATAACCAGGACGGTCCAGCGCATGGCCACCCGCCAGAATGCGCGCGCCGGTCCGTCTGGTGTCCTCCAAGATGCCCAACACGCGCTCGTACTGCACTCGGTTCTGAATAGGGCCGATCTGCACATCGGGATTAAGGCCATCGCCGACGATGACCGTATGCGCAATTTCAGCGAGCGCCTCGCACAAAGGTTCGTAGATCCGCTCGTGCACATAGAGGCGTTTGATGGCGACACAGATTTGGCCGCAGTTGGCGAAGGCTGCCCAAAACAGGCGCGGAGCAATCGCGCGTGGGTCGACGTCGTCAAGCACGATTGCGGCGTCGTTTCCACCCAGCTCGAGCGTCACACGCTTCAGGTTTGAAGAGGCGCTGGCCAGAACTTTCTTGCCAATGGCCACCGATCCGGTAAACGAAATCTTGTCGATGTCGGGATGCCCGGTCATCCACGGGCCAAGGTCATTGCCTCCGGCCACAGTGTTAAGCACACCCGGAGGCAGGATGTCCCGGGAGATCTCCCCCATCTTCAACGTCGTCAAAGGCGTGTTCGGCGATGGCTTTTGTACAGCCGTATTGCCGGTATAAAGAGACTGCGCGATTCGGCCAACGGCAATCGCGATGGGTGCGTTCCATGGAGTGATAATGCCGATGACACCTAGCGGTCTGTACCGCAACTCGATACGACCCTGCGCATCCTCGCGAAGAACTTCATTCTTGATCTCAATTGAAGACAGCTCTTCGATCTGAACAGGAGCACGCGACAGCTCTTCCTTGGCTGCAGCGAGTGGCTTGCCTTGTTCGCGCACGAGCAGTGGAGCCAAATCTTCGGCGCGTTCGCTCAAGGCCTTTCCGAATCGCTGCAGGTAATTGCGGCGATTCGCAAATGACAACGAACTCCAGGAGCCAAACGCATGTCGTGCTGCCGCAACGGCGCGGTCGAGCTGCGCTCGCGAAGCATCCGGACACCGCGCGAAAGGAATACCGTTGGCTGGATTGGTGACGTCGAACCATGCATCACTCGTCTCGGGACATCCGTCGATGGTGTGGGTGAAATCAGTGACACGGGCGTCTTCGGCCCCATCCGCGGTTTTCATGAACGATAAAGATACCGATAAAAAATGCAGTGAGCAATGGCATGCTATATCACATGTGATGTTCAGCCGCACGAATGCCCGTTTTCGAACCGGCCTCCGTAAAAGCGCTTTGAATCCGGCGTAACAGTCTTATATAAGATATCTTTGCAAGGGTGCCCAACTTGTGAAAAAGCGAAAAGGAGATTTCCGATGAGACATCAATTTCTCATTCCAATGGGTTGTCTCGCGGTCGTGATCGCGATCGTGTGGTTGGCGCCGGGTTCGGCCTCTGGCCAGGCCCCAGTATCGCCGGCGAAGGCGGTGCCTGCAGCGAAGGCCTCGATTCTCCGGACACCGGACGGACGGCCGGACCTGCAGGGAATATGGAGCTTCGCCACCATCACGCCGTTGGAACGGCCCGCGGAGCTTGCAGACAAGCCATTTTTTACGGAGAAGGAAGCGGCGGACTATGAGAACGACGTACGAAAACGCAACAACATGGATCGCCGCGATGGGGGTGCCGAAGCCGACGTGACTCGTGCGTACAACGACTTCTGGTGGGATCGCGGAACCAGGGTCGTCAAGACGGGGCGGACTTCGCTCGTCATCGACCCTCCGGACGGACGACTTCCTCCATTGACGGCGGAGGGGCGGAAGAGACAAGCCGATCGAATAGCAAGGAATAGGGGACACGAATTCGACGGTCCGGAGAACCGGCCTTTACCCGAGCGCTGTCTCAATCTGCAAGGCTCTGGGCCACCAATACTTCCTACTGCCTACAACAACAATACTCGAATCGTACAGGCTCCCGGCTACGTCACGATTCTCGTTGAGATGGGTCATGAGGTCCGCGTCATCCCACTCGATGGGCGTCCGCACCTCCCACAAGATGTCCGCCAATGGCAGGGAGACTCGCGTGGCCATTGGGAAGGTGATACGCTGGTCGTCGAGACAACGAACTTTACGGACAAGACGGCTTTCAGAGGATCCAGCGAGAACATGCGACTCACTGAGCGCTTCACGCGCCTCGACCCGGAAACCCTGCTCTACCGATTTACGGTCGACGATCCGTCGACGTTTACAAAACCGTGGACCGCGGAGATTCCCGTGACGCGGACACCCGGTCCGCTATTCGAGTACGCGTGCCACGAGGGCAATTACGGAATGGCAGGCGCTCTGGCGGGAGCTCGAGAGGAAGAGAAAAAGGCTGCCGAAGCGGCTGAAAAAGGATCGAAATGATTTCTATGATAGGAGAAAATCCGATGCGAAGAAAACTAGCTGTTCTGGTTGCCGGTATCGGCTTACTTTCTGCCACAATGCCGGTATGGGCACACCATGCGTTTACGGCGGAATTTGACGCCAAGCAGCCGATCAAATTGCGGGGAACGGTTGCGAAAGTCGAACTGATCAATCCGCACTCATGGATTCATATCGACGTCAAAGGCGATGATGGACAGGTGGTCCGTTGGATGGTCGAGGGCGGCACGCCGAATACTCTGCTCAGACGAGGCTTCACCAAGAATTCGCTGCCGATTGGGACCGAGATCATCGCCGATGGCTATCGGGCCAAGGACGGATCGAACAGGGCAAATGGCCGCGACATCACGTTCCCCGATGGACGGAAGATTTTCCTCGGCGGATCCTCGCCGGATGCTCCGCCCGAAAAGTAGCTGTTGAACGCGGGCGCAAGCCCGCTCGTAAACCTGGAGGCTGGCGGATGAAGAGTACGCGAAAGATTCTTTTCGAACTCGTCGTTGTTTTGCTCGCTTTGTCAGCTATCGCTCCTCTGGCGGTGGCGCAGAATCCGACACGGCGCGCGCCGACTGCAGCGGATTGGGCTGCGCTTGCCAAGCTGCCGGACCTCACGGGCGTTTGGGAAGTTGCGTTGGGCGGTGGGCGGAATCGTGACGTCGCGCCTAACGCGGGGCCGTCGCTCACACCCGAGTACGCGGCCAAAAGAGATGCGCTCCGGGCGAGTGCGCGGGAGGACAATGAGACGGCCAACTGCCTGCCAGCCGGCATGCCGGGAATCATGGGCCAGCCTTATCCAATGGAGTTTCTGATCACGCCGGGCAAGGTGACGATAGTGATCGAGGCGTACACTCAGGTGCGTCACATCTATACCGACGGCCGTACACTGCCCGAAGATCCTGACCTGAAGTTTCATGGCACCTCGGTTGGCCGTTGGGAAGGAGACACGCTGGTGGTGGACACGGTGGGGTTCTCACCACTGACGCAGCTCGACCGCGGGGTTCCCCACAGCGAGAAGATGCGGATCGCCGAGCGCTTCCGGTTGACCGACCCGGACACCATGAACATCGAGACCACCATTACCGATTCTGAAGCCTTGACGACTCCCTACACCACCAATAGGACCTTGAAGCGCCACCGCAACTGGACGATCGCGGAATACATTTGCGAAGAGAACAATCGCAATTTCGTCGACCAGAGCGGCAAGGCGGGTGTCATTCTGAACAACCCCGGCGGGTATCCACAGAAGAAGGATTAGTGTGGTGTCCCATGTGATTTTTGGCATCCCGAAACTTTCTGGGCGGGCCTGACCAGTCACTTTGTCAGCAACTAGGCCGGAGGATTACTCATGAAGGCGAATATGCGGCAAGCCGTCGTTTCCTTAGTCGCGGCGGCGAGCCTGGTTGTGGCCGGAGCGAGCCTTGCGGCGGCGCACCATTCGACCGCGCCGTTTGACACAACGATTCAAAAGACCATTAGCGGCATAGTGAAACAGGTTGACTGGACCAACCCCCACACCTGGGTTTGGCTTGATGTGCCGAACGACCAGGGCGGCGTCGATACCTGGGGCTTCGAAGGAATGAGCCCCAATTATCTGGCCCGCCGCGGCTGGACCAAATCCACGCTTAAGCCCGGGGACAAGATCAGTGTTGTCATGCGTCCGCTCCGCGATGGCTCGAAGGGCGGAATGTTCGTGTCTGCGACGCGGCCCAACGGTCAGGTGCTCAGAATGACCGGAGAGCCGACAGAACCCTAAACCCAGGCGAGACAACTTTAGGGAGCTTTGCAATCGAAATTCGCCGCATCATCGATGCTTCCGCTCCCTTTGTACTTCGCAACCTGTGGATACGGACACAACGGACGAGTTCGATCGATCTTTCCAGCCGTGCTGTGAGACGCGATGATTTGGTCCGGCGCCTTTCCTTTTTCAACCCACTGTTCGAGTGCGGTAACAGTATCGAACGTATTCGGACCGTCGCCGCCGCCGCAGTGGCCCATCCCCGGAACCATGAACAATCGGAGCCAATTCGAAGTCTTTGCCGTTCCTCCCATCTTGTCGAGGACGCGGTTGTAATAATTGACGCTGGTGAGCGGACTGACCGTTCCATCGGTCCAGCCGTGGTACAGCAGGAGTTTGCCTTTGCGCTGGACGAATTTGCTTAGATCGGGGTTGACTGCACTGCCGCGAGCCCTTGTCTTCCACCAGTGGAGCATCCGTTCCAATAGGAGTAACTCGGACCGTTGCCGTAGAAGGCGGTAATGATGGACTTGGTCTTCATCGCCATTTCGTGTTCGGACCGGTACGCGTAATCGATAAACTTTTCGGGGTGTTGAAAAGCGAAGGCGCCGTTACCTCCTGCATGGCCCGTATCGGTCGAACTGGTCGCGTAACCACGACGCAGGGCTTGGATCATCGCTGGATAGCTGATCGATCCAGCCCAACCACCGTTCCCCACCGCTTGGAACTTACCGTTCCAATTCGAAACAGGCATCCAAACTTCGATTTTGATGTCCGAATCGCTGGTCGGCCTCAATGTGGCCGCCACACGGCAGAACGCCGGCAGCGCTTTGAGCGCCGCATTTTGTTCTGCTGCTCCGCGTCCCCCGCCCGGCAATGTGAAAGATCCGGCAGCTACAGATTGCGCCAAGGTGATCATCGCGCTCGGCAGTGCAAGTGAGGACAGGCTCTCACACGGAGCTGCACGGACCTGTGCTGGACTGAGCAGGATTGTCGCGAGCAGAACTGCCGAGATGGCGCTAATGAATGAACGACTCCTTAGAAAACCTACGCTTCGCAAGTTCATGCGTCACTCCAATTGGACGAGATTCGATTTAATGGCGGCATCATAGCATCTTCCTGCTTAAAGTTGAGCTTGTTTGCCGCAGACCGCATGATACCTAAGAGAGCGCGCGGCGGCACGGCCGTCCGGCGCCGTCCTTAGGATTTTATCGTTTGCGGCGAAGCGTCTACTTTTGGTAGATTCACCCGCAATCGCCAACATTTTTTTGCATCGGAGAGTAGCTAGGAGGTGTCATGCGTTTCTTCGCTCAATATCGCGTCCCGTTGCTTTCAACATCCCTCGTCATCGGATTAGCCGCGATCGCCGCTTTTGGACAGCGGGCAAACCAGCCGGCTACGTCGCAAAGCCCGGTGGAACGCGGCAAATATCTCGTGACAATCATGGACTGCCATGGGTGTCACACGCCGTTCAAAAATGGCCAACCCGATATGACGCGCATGCTCAGTGGCCATCCTCAGGACATGAAGATTTCCGCCGCGCCGCCAACTCCGGCTGGGTGGGGCATGGTCGTAGCCGAGACGAATACCGCGTGGTCGGGACCATGGGGAGTATCCTTCACCTCCAATCTGACACCGGATCCTACCGGTATTGCAGCGTGGACCGAAGAGACGTTCGTTAATGCCATCCGGAAAGGCAAGCATATGGGTGCAGCAGTGAACCGCGACATTTTGCCGCCAATGCCATGGGCATCGTATGCCAACTTGACCGATTCCGACATCAAAGCGATCTTCGCGTATCTGCGGACGATTCCGAAGATCCCGAATCGCGTGCCCAGTCCACTCCCGCCCGCAAATCGAACTCGATGAATTCTGTGTGTAGAACGCGTGTTGAACAAGAACGGATTCCCCTCCTTGCAAAGGTTATAGATATTCGCCGTCTGCTAACCCAGGAGAGGAATTCGGACACACATCGATGCCGGGCCAGGACAAGCTAGGACGACCGCTCTTTAAGATCCTCGCGAAAAAACCTATTGATCTCCGCGAAAGACACCACACCGTCGAATCCTGCGAAGCTGCCTTCCCCTGCGATGGTCTGCGCGACCTGCATGAAGCCGCTCCAGGCGGCGCGCGAGAGAGCTGAACCGACGCTGATGCGCCGAACACCCAACTCGGCGAGGTCCGTGACCTTAAGCCCGGTGTTCCTGCTCACCAGGATGTTCACGGGCTTGGGGCCCAGTTCAATGACGAACGTTTTGATCTCCTCGCGCTGATGTAGTCCGGGCGCGTAGAGCACATCCGCACCGGCGTCCGCGTATGACTGCAGGCGATGGACGGACTCTTTGAACGGCTCGGCGTGGCCAACCAGATAGCACTCGGCTCTTGCGGTCAGTAGTACTCCGGAACCAGAAGCGTCAATGGCGGCCCGCGCGGCCTTGATACGCTCGATGGCCAGTGGCAACTCGTATAGCGGGCGCATGCGATCTCCCGTTGAGTCCTCGATCGAAAGACCGGCGACACCCGTCTCGATACACAGCTGAACATTGCCCGCCACGGTTTCGGGTTCGTGCGCATAGCCGGATTCAAAATCGGCATTGACCGGCAGGTCCACTGCAGCGACAATGTCCGCGATATTGCCGAGCATGCTGTCGCGCGGCACGGCCCACTCGGCATCTGGAAGTCCGCGGGAAAACGCAAACCCGGCACTGGGCGTCGCCAGCGCCTGAAATCCGAGATGCCGCAGGTAACGCGCTGAACCGGGATCCCACGGATTTGGCATCACAAAACAACCACTCTCGTGGAGCTTGCGAAAGGCATAGCGCCGTGTACTGAAATCAGAAATCGGCAAGAGTTCGGGAAAATGGTTCAAACTCCAGTCCCTCCTTTCCAAGCAGCGGAATACAGCTTTGGCTATTTAGGGCTGCCTCAAAAACAACTGTGCAGAATTTTCTGACATCGGTGATGGCTGAACGCACATCTTTGTTAGGTATTGCGCATCGGCGATTGCGTATATCAAAACCGCGGCGAGGCTTCAGAGGTGATTATAACTTAGTCCGCGAGGATGGGTTCCTTACGTGGCGAAGCGATTGCTAGAACACCTGCGCGGAATTATGATGAGCGTGAGAGGAAACATAGCTCGACCACCGGCAATAGAAACAGAAAGGCCGTGTCTTCTTCCTTTTTTGACAAATTTTTTGGTTGCGGCATCGCGTGTATAATCACCAAAACCGCGAGGACAAAATGCAAATACCAGTGAACGCGAAAAGCTCGCTATGTGCGGTTGCCGTATTGGTGGCCTTGTTTTGGATGACCACGCCGCTGTTGGCGCAGTGGACCAAGGTTCCCCAGGGTGCAATTCCCCGCGCCGCTGACGGCAAGCCGAATCTCTCGGCACCCGCGCCGCGATTGCCTGATGGTAAGCCGGACTTGTCCGGCATCTGGGAGCCCAATGCGAACAAGTACCTCAGGAACCTCGCCGCCGACCTCAAGGAGGACGTCCCGTTCCAACCGTGGGCCAAGGCAGTGTTTGATCAGCGCGCCGACGGATCGCATTCGGGAGAGGACCCGGACGCGAATTGCCTGCCCCAGGGCGTGCCTAAGATCGGCGCCGCTCCTGCGCCGTGGAAGATTGTCCAGACACCGGGATTTATAGTGATCGTCCACGAAGCGTTCACTCTCTGGCGGCAGATCTTCCTGGATGGCCGTGAGTTGGCGCCGGACTACAACCCGTCCTGGATGGGTTACTCGACCGGCAAGTGGGATGGCGACACTTTGGTGGTCGATAGCAAAGGTTTCAACGGTAAGGCGTGGCTGGATCAGTTGGGCCGGCCATCCACCGATGCCCTGCACGTGATCGAGCGCTTCCGAAGGAAGGACTTCGGACACATGGATATTGAGATCACCATCGACGATCCCAAGGCGTATACCCAGCGGTGGACGGTGACCGAAGAAGTGCACCTGCGTCCCGACATCGAGCTCATGGAATTCATCTGCAACGAAAACAACCGGGATGTCGAGCATCTGCCGGGCAAGTAAAAGGGTGAGCGGGATCGGCGTGTTTTTAGAGTCTCGCTAACGACCGTTTGCCTATTGCTTGGTGAGGCGGAAATCGCCGCGCTGGGCGTCGTGCCCCCAGCTTCCCGTCATCATCTTGCCTTCGACTTTACCTTCGATCATGTAATGGACAGTCTCGCCGTTGTTGCCCGGAACATCGAATTCCATACTGATGGCGCCGGTTTCGGGCTTGAATGACGCTTTGCTGAGCGGGAGCGACCGCGGTCCCGCATGGACGGTTCCGCGCAGATGGGTATCCTCCCATCTAAGCTCCAATGTCACCGGGTCTCGGCGGTCGGCATCGGGCCCATAATCGCCGGACCACGTCCCGCTTGGAGGATTTCCCGAGGGCGCAGACGTCGACGTGCACGCTGCGAGCAACAACAATACAATAGCGAGGCAAACACCGTTGTGTCTCATGACCGAATTCTATCAAACGTTCCAATTGCGATGCATCGGAGTTTATCAGTGACGGGTCGCTTCGATGGCTAGGCGCGGGGCGCTCCGTCCTGTATGCTGGTACCCACGCAAAAAGGGAGGAAACGTATGGCCATAATCAGTAGGTCGGTTGTGACCGTGTTGAGGACAGCCACCGTCATGGAAGCAGTCGAACTCAT
>QHXC01000605.1 GCA_003222815.1 Acidobacteriota bacterium
AAACCGATCCATACGGGAGCCAGCAGCAGCGCACATGAGAGTTCGCGGCCGGTGGAATTGTCCGACAGACCCGATGGGGCCTCATCGTTTAGCAGCGCATGGATCCGATGAAGGTTCGCTTCGGGTTTCGTGGCGATCGAAAAATCCCCACGACCGTCCCCAAGCCAGATGACGAACTCTTCCGGATTACCTTGCGACATCCAGATCAGGTCGTCATCGCCGTCGTTGTCGAGATCTCCGGAAACCAGCCTACCCTTGTCCGAGACAACGGAATCGAAGAAAAGTGAACGCCAGGATGATTTCCCCAGCGTGATGTAAATCGTCTTGAACCGCCCGCGCGAAGACAGCTCCGCTTGATCCAACTTGTGATCGCCGTCAAAATCGGAAAATACCGGCCGCGCGGAAAGAGAGAAACCTGCCGGATGAAGGTTGTGAGACGTCCAGCCGAATCCGAATACCGCCAGCAGCCACGGCACTAGCACGACCGCGGCGGGAACCAATAGGCGCAGCTTTGGAAAAAGATCTTTGTTGCGCATACCAAACGATGTCATGGGCTGGTCCATCAACGAGGACATCTGCAAAACAAAGCCGAAGAATAACATGGGACCACCGTCACCGTATGCAGCAAAGCGGACCTACCGTGGAAATGGGGACGTAGCCCTATGTCCCTATTTTCTTAAAAAAGACGAAAATAGGGACATAGGGCTACGTCCCCTGTTTTGAAAACGGCGATAAAGGCATATACTAAGGAGGTTGGTAAATTCGGTTACGTCTAATAGGGAGCCTCCGCTTCTTGCGAAGAGCAGTTTGTTTCACTCTTTTCCCACCGGAGCCTTCGAAGTTCCTTACAGCAACAGGGCGAACAACATGGCAAAGAAAATCTACGTCGGAAATCTTTCGTACCAGATAACAGAAGCGGATCTCAATGAGCTATTTGCGCAGGTTGGAGCTGTCGGATCTGTTCAAATCATAACCGATCGCGATACCGGCCGATCGAAGGGTTTCGCCTTCGTGGAAATGAACGACGATGAAGCCGCGGAAAAGGCAATCACACGGTTCAATGGCCAGGAAGTCAACGGGCGCGCGATGATCGTCAACGAGGCGCGGCCCATGCAAAAGCGAGACTTCCGTCCGCGGGGCTCCGGTGGCGGGGGTCGTGGCGGCCGTGGCAGTCGAGACGGATATGGCCGATATTGATGGCTTGGACCGCGTCTAACTTGAGGACGGGTTAGCGGCGGCCGGGCGCCATTTCCACTTCTCGCACGAACTTTGCTGCGTGTCGAATGGAGTGGGATTGCATCCTCAGCACTTTTTTGAGGGAGGTCGAGTTTGGGTCCTCAATTCGATGCAGAATTCAGCACTGCTCTGTTTGGGTTCAATGGTGAAGCAGTGCTTTACTGTCAGGGTATTTCAGATACAGTTGCGCGCGATTATGCGATGGATTACGCGAGACTGCTTGAGAATCGCGCGAAGGGAATCGAAGCGCAGCAGCCCCGAATTCCAACAGGTTTATTCGAACCAAATCGCAATCTTATCCGATCCACGCTGGATCGGATGTACGAAAAGCATTTTCGTGGTGTTTGACGGTCATTGAAGTAATCGAATACGCATATGCATATTTCCCAGTGGTCCAAATCTGTTGATACGCGGTGGTACCTTGGCGTGCTTTGTCAGAAGTGCAAGGAGCCGATTCTGTTTGCTTTGGATCGAAGCGAAGGAGAGGCTCCGTTTGTACCGGCTGCGAAACTGGTGCTGACCTGCTCTCAAACCGAATGCCGGCACCGTGCCGACTACAGCACTGCGAAGGTTTCACGCTTTCAGAAGAAGGGACAATTACGCTGAAAGGCAGTGTCTATGATTCGACCGAAGTCTCAAAAACGCGCTAGGGAAAAAGCTCGCGTGGATCGCCAAAAAGAAAAGGAGCGGCGTCGAGCTGAGGCCCGCGAACGCAAAGCGAATGCCCCGCCGCGCACGGGCGAAGAAGACCCAGACCTCGCAGGGATTCAACCCGGCCCTCAGCCCCCTCCAGACTGGCTCCTTGAGGAGAACCAGAGCGAGGACCAGAACGAGGAAAACGAGTGAGATCCGGGGACAGACTCCGATTTTCGTTCGGAGATTGGAGTCTGTCCCCAGATCTCCGGTTCACAATCAGGATCGCCGATCTCACCTTAAAATTGCTTTGGCGCTAGTGATTTCCGAGGCGTACACTGTAAATATTTTTTTGGTGTCATTTGGATTTCAGGCTACCGGTGTTGGTGGTCTGATGGTTCTGGATCAATGGAATCCGGGAGTCATACTCGGTAGTCGTCGGCGACCGCTCTCCCGCGAAACCTCAGCCTTCTCCAAAAAAGACTAAATTAAAAAATGAACATCCTCCTGTACAGTCCTGACAACGGCGTGACCCGGAATTTCATGCCACACCTTTGGATGTTCTTGCTGAAAGCACTTACGCCGCCGGAACATCGGGTCTTTTTGATTGATGGAAACGCGCAGCCGATGACGGAATCCGAGGTTGCGCAGTTCGTCAGAACCAACAACATTCAACTGGCCGGAATCAGTGCGATGACGCGAATGGCTGCGCGGGCGTATCGCATTGCTGATGCCATACGGGCAGCCGGCGCCAAAGTCGTTTTTGGCGGACCACATGTCACTGAAGTTCCGGACGAACCGCTTGGGCGCAATGGGGAACCGCGGCATGCCGACGCGATCGCTTTGGGTGAAGCGGACTACACCTGGCCCCGGATCGTGGCTGATGCTGCAGCCGGGAATTTGCGCGAGGTATACATGCCCCTCGGTGAAGACGGAAAA